>JALZNU010000138.1 GCA_030857495.1 Actinomycetota bacterium
GACCGCAGCCATGCCCTCATCGACGTCGAGACCGGCGTTGCCCTCACTGGCCGTCTCGATCCCTCGCTCCTGTTCGCCACGGGCATGCTCAGCGAGGACGGGAGAGCGTCGCTGCGACTCCCCGACGGCACCGTCACCGCTGACGATGTCGTCATCTCGGCGTGGATCGGGCGGCCCGTCCACCTCGCAGGCGCGGTCGCCGCGCCGAGCACCTACGAGATCCGGGTCGATGCGGAGGACGAGTCGAGCGAGATCGTGTCGTGGAAGGGTCCCTCCGGCGTCTACCACGACTCTGCGCGCACCCGGGTGAGCATCGTCGCCACCGGCGATCTGCGCGACTGGGACGTGCGCCGCTTCCGACCCAACGTCGTCGTCGACGGGGACACGGTCGACCACCTCGTCGGGCGGAGCGTCCGCCTCGGCAACGCCGTGCTCGACATCGTCAAGCAGATCGACCGCTGCGTGATGATCACACGTCCGCAGCCCGGCGGCATCGAACGCGAACTCGACGTGCTCCGCACCGTGCGCGACGAGCGGGCGATGTTGCTCGGCGTCGGCGGCCTCGTGTCGACGGGCGGCACCGTGTCGATCGGCGACCGTCTCGACGTGATCGGCGACTGAGCGCAGCGAGGTCCGAGGCGCGAGACTTCACTCATGCCGGTCGATCTCGCCACCACGAAGCACTGGTCGAACGCCGACGTCGAGGTGCACAAGGTGGTCGTCGGGCCGTACGACAACAACGTGTTCGTCATCCGCTGCCGTCGCAGTGGCGACGCCGTGCTGATCGACGCCGCCAACGAGCACGAGCAGCTGCTCGAGCTCTGCGATGCGCTCGGGGTGCGACGCGTGATCGAGACGCACGGACACTGGGACCACATCCAGGCCGTGCCGGCGATGCGTGAGGCGGGCTACGAGGTGGCCGTCACGCGTCTCGACGCGCCGAAGCTCGCCGACGTCGGCTACGACGTCTTCCTCGACGACACTGAGGTCATCGAGGTCGGCCACCTTCGCCTCGACGCGATCCACAACCCCGGCCACACGCCGGGCTCGATCTCGTTCCATGTGCGCGACACGCCGCTGCTGTTCACCGGCGACACGCTGTTCCCCGGCGGGCCCGGTGCCACGCACTTCGACGACGCCGACTTCGACACGATCATCGGGTCGATCCAGTCCCGACTCTTCACGTTTCCCGACGACACCGTCGTGCTGCCCGGCCACGGGTCGGACACGACGATCGGCGCCGAACGCCCTCACCTCGAGGAATGGATCGAGCGCGGTTGGTGACGCCCGCCGGGGTGCAGCGCCGACCAGGTCACGGTGCCTGAGGGCCACACACTCCACCGCCTCGCCCGACAACTCGACGAGCGCTTCGCCGGTCGCCCCGTCGCGGTGAGCAGCCCGCAGGGCAGGTTCGAGGCGGGCGCCGCGCTCGTCGACGGTCGGCGGCTCGACGAGGTGACGGCGTACGGCAAGCACCTGTTCGCCTCGTTCGGCGACCATGTCGTGCACGTTCACCTCGGCCTCTACGGCAAGGTGAGCGAGGGACCTGCCCCCGTCCCCGCACCGTGGGGTGCGCTGCGGATGCGCTGGACGAACGAGGACTGGTGGAGCGATCTGCGAGGGGCGACGGCGTGCGAGGTCGTCACACACGACGAGGCCGCGGCCATCGTCGCCCGGCTCGGTCCCGACCCACTCGCTCGGCGACCCGACGGCACACGGGCGTGGCGACGCATCAGCAGGTCACGCGCCCCGATCGGCGTGCTGCTGATGGATCAGTCGGTGATCGCCGGCGTCGGCAACGTCTATCGCGCCGAGGTGCTGTTCCGACAGCGACGTTCGCCGTTCGACGAAGGGCGGACTCTGAGCGAGGACGAGTGGCAGCGGATGTGGGCGGACATCGTCGCTCTCATGCGCGACGGCGTCCGGCGCGGGCGGATCGTCACGACCCGTGCCGAGGATCGTCCACGCGGTCGTGTGCGCGGCGAGGACGCCTACTACGTGTACCGCAGGGCAGCACTCGCCTGTCGCATCTGCGACACGCCCATCGCCGCCTCGCTGATGGCAACGCGCAACCTGTTCTGGTGCCCCACCTGCCAGTGCCGATGAGATGCGCTGGCGCGCGGAACAACTCCGGCGGGTCCGGCGTCTACCATTCCAGCACCCCCCGACATGAGCTCCCTCCCACCTCCTCGACTCCCTGGACAGCCGCCCGATCGGCCACCGATCCGGCGTCCCGACGACCATCTCCCGCGCCCCGGCGAGTACGCCTTCAACCAGGCGTCGCCACCAAGCGAACCTCCCCGCCGTCGCACCGGACTGCTCGTCGCCGCCATCGCGTGCGTGGTGGTCCTCGGCGCCGCAGCGACCGTTGTCGTCGTCGGCCGCGACGGCAACGAGGCGCTCGACACGGAGGCGGCATCCGAGCGTCTCGACGACGAGATTCGCCAGTCCGACGGCGACCTCGACGACTGCCCGGTCGACGAGTTCCGCGACGTGCTGGCCGGCGCGATCGAGCCCGTCGACAACGACGAACTGTTCGACACGATCGATCTCGGCGAGGAATCCGTCGAGCTCAACGACCCCGGTGACGCCGGCGACGCGTCGACGATCCTGTGTGACGTCGAAGTGCCGTCGGACAGCGGCGAGCGGACCGTGTCGCTGGCGCTGTCGCCGGAGGGCGACAAGCTCGTGGAGGTCGTGGGCGACATCGACGGCGTCGAGCTGGAGGAGGTCGGTGAGTTCCGGGGTGGCACGTTCACCCTCGTCACCTACGACGCCGACACCGACTTCGTGACGATCATCTGGACCGACGAGCATCTCGGGGTCGGCCTCGCCGTCGGCGTGAGCGACGCTCCCGACGTCGACCAGGACGCCCTCCGCGAGGGCTTCGAAGCGGCCATTCCCGGCATCGTCGAGCAGCTCGCCGGCGACTGACCGCGCCGCTCGGGACGGCCGCCGTCCAGGGCCGTTCCCCTGGTCTCGCAACTACACTGGAGTGCATGGCCGAGCTGTTCCGGGTCGAAGGACTGTACGCCGCCCCCGTCGAGGACACCCGTGCAGAGGTGAGCGACATCCTCCGCGGTATCGACCTCGCCGTCGCCGAGGGCGAGATCCACGCCATCATGGGCCCCAACGGATCAGGCAAGAGCACGTTCGGCAACTCGCTGATGGGTTCGCCCGAGTACGAGGTCACGGCCGGCAAGGTGTTCTTCAAGGGCGACGACGTCACCGAGTGGCCCGTCGACGAGCGCGCCAAGGCCGGCATGTTCCTCGCCTTTCAATACCCACAGGAGATCCCTGGCGTCTCGGTCATCCAGTTCCTCCGCCAGGCGCTGTCGGCACGCAAGGGCATCGACCTCTCCGTGCTCGAGTTGCGCCTGAGCGTGATGGACTGGATGGAACGCCTCGGGATGGACTCCACGTTCGTCGATCGCTACCTCAACGAGGGCTTCTCGGGCGGCGAGAAGAAGCGCAACGAGGTGCTGCAGCTGGCCGTGCTCGAGCCCGACCTGGCGATCCTCGACGAGACCGACTCGGGCCTCGACATCGACGCCCTGCGCGTCGTCGCGAAGGGCATACGGGAGGTCCGCGAAGACCGACCCGCGCTCGGCGTCGTGCTCATCACGCACTATCAGCGGCTGCTCGACGAGCTCGCCCCCGACCACGTGCACATCCTGATGAACGGCACCATCGTCGCCAGCGGCGGCATGGAACTGGCCGAGCGACTCGAGCGCGACGGGTACGAGTCGTTCCGCGACCTCTCCCCTGTCGCAGCCGGGAACCCCGTCCAGTGACGGCGGCGGCGACGACCAGCCATCTCATCGACGTCCGCGCCGAGTTCCCGCTGCTGGCGCGTCGGTTCGACGACAAGCCGCTCGTCTACCTCGACTCCGCCAACACGTCCCAGAAGCCGGAGTCCGTGCTCGTCGCGATGGACGAGTTCGCCCGCACCACCTACGCGCCGATCAACCGCAGCGCGTACCGCCTCGCCGCCGAGGCCACCGACGTCTACGAGGGCGCACGAGCCGCGGTCGCCCGCTTCGTGAACGCACGCGACGCGAACGAGATCGTGTTCACGAAGAACGCCACCGAGTCGCTCAACCTGGTCGCCCGGGCGTGGGGTGGGGCCAACCTCCGTGAGGGCGACGCCGTCGTGCTCACCCACATGGAGCACCACGCCAACATCGTCCCATGGCATCAGCTCGCCGCAGCTCGTGGCATCGAGCTGCGATGGGTGCCGCTCACCGACGACGGCGAGCTCGACCTCAGCAGCCTCGACGCTCTGCTCGACGGGGCCAAGGTGTTCTCCTTCACCGCGCTCAGCAACGTGCTCGGCACGATCACGCCGGTTCGCCACCTCGTCGATGCCGCACATACGGTCGGCGCGCTCGCCGTGGTCGATGCGTGCCAGCACGTCCCGCACGGGCCCACCGACGTGCAGGGGTGGGACGCCGACTTCGTCGCCTTCTCCAGCCACAAGATGTGC
Source organism: Actinomycetota bacterium (assembly GCA_030857495.1). Lineage (GTDB taxonomy): Bacteria > Actinomycetota > Acidimicrobiia > Acidimicrobiales > Ilumatobacteraceae > JACDHN01. The sequence goes on from JALZNU010000138.1 coordinate 4,487, forward strand.
GGACCGTCAGGCATCGGCGCGCTGTGGGGACGTGCCGAGCTGCTCGACGCCACGCCGCCCTTTCTCGGCGGCGGCAACATGATCTCCGACGTCCGCCTCGACGGGTTCACGCCGGCGCCCGTTCCCGCCAAGTTCGAGGCGGGCACGCCGCCCATCATCGAGGCAGCAGGTTTCGCTGCGGCCGTCGACTTCCTCGAGGGCATCGGCATGGACAACGTGCGCCGTCACGAGATGACGCTGACGGACTACGCGCTGACGACCCTCGACGAGCGTTTCGGCGACCGGATCCGCATCCACGGTCCCCGCAACATCGAGCACCGCGCCGGTGTGCTGAGCTTCGAGTTCGACGACCTCCACCCCCACGACGTCTCCCAGATCCTCGACGCCGACAACGTCTGCGTGCGCGCCGGGCACCACTGCGCGAAGCCGTTGATGCGTCTGCTCGGTGTCACCGCCACGGCCCGTGCCAGCCTGTACCTCTACAACGACATAGCGGACGTCGACGCCCTCGGCGACGCCCTCGAACGTGCCGGCGACTACTTCGCCCTCTAGGAGCCCCGATGCCTGGCCTCGACGACCTCTACCGCGAGATCATCCTCGACCACTATCGCTCGCCCCGCAATCGCGGCGA
>JALZNU010000139.1 GCA_030857495.1 Actinomycetota bacterium
GGATCCCTCGCCCCAGACGAACTCCCGCCCCGGCGGTTTGGCGGTGGCGTTGGCCTCGAGGAAAGCGACGACCTCTGCGCCGAACTCGTCGAGGTCGGGTACGTCGCGTGTGGGAGCGTCGACCATCTGCTCAGTGTGACAGAGCGCTGCGATCGGCTACCTACCTACGTCGCTGTGTCCACGGACACCCCTACGGAAATACGTCGTCCTGCCGATGTGGCGTGGTGCCTTAGATCGCCATCATCGAAGTATGCATCCACTCCAGTACATCGAACTGGCACGAGACCATCAGGAGGAGCTGCTGGCAGAAGCCAGCCGGCGTCGCCTGGCACGGCTCGTCCGCCGCCACGGGGACCCCGAAGCCGCCTGAGCGGTTCGTGAGCGAATCCCCTCAACTCGTGTTCACCGCCGCCCCCACCCGGCGGTGACACTCGAATTGTGGGCCGAACCCGGCCGGTACCGTACGACTCATGCCGAGCGCACCTCACTTCCCGCCCGGCGGCGGGTCCTCCCCGAGGACACGCAGCGGCGTGAGCCCCGTGATGATCGGCCGGGTCGGCCCACTGACACGTCTCGTCGGGCTCGTCGAGGTGGCACAGGTGGCGACGACCGGTGGCGAGCCCAACATCGGACTCGTCTCGGGCGAACCGGGCATCGGCAAGACACGTCTCATCAACGAGTTCGTCGCCGGTCCGAACGGCGTGGCGTCCGGCGACGTCCGCCCGACACACGTCGCCGTCATCCGTGCGCAACCCGGTTCGATCGATCGTCCCTACGACACGGCGGCGCCACTGCGCTCGCAGCTCGGCATCACCGACCAGCCCGACGCCGGCACCGGCATTGGCGCTGACCTCGATCTCGACGAAGCGGCGTTCGAGGCGTTCGAACGTTGGCTGCTCGAGGGTCCCGCCGTGCTCGTCGTCGAAGACGTGCACTGGATCGACTCCGACACCGCGGCACTCGTCGATCGACTCGCTCGCCAGCCGTGGTCCGGTCTCGTCATCGTGTGCAGCTACCGGGTGGGTGCACTGCGGCGCGGTTCGCCGGGCGGTGAGCTCGTCTCGCGCCTCGAACGCAACCTCGGCGCCGAGCAGATCCGCCTCGAGCGTCTCGACCGCCAGGAGGTCAGTGCGCTCGTCGCCGCCATCACGGGTGAGCAGCCCAGCTCGGCGCTCGTCGATGCCGTGCTGCACCGCAGCGAGGGGATCCCGTTCGTCGTCGAAGAGCTCGTGCGTGCCGTGCGGCCGGGCAAGGCCGGCCACGAGGACGCAGCAGCAGCGATCTCGTCGGCCGAGCTGCCGTGGTCGCTGAGCGACGCCGTGCGTCAACAGCTCTCGGGGCTGACCGCCGATCAGCGTCGCGTCGTCGAGAGCCTTGCGGTGTTCGACGACACCGCCTCGTTCGAGGTGCTCCACGTCGTCGCCGATCTCGACATCGTGGCGCTCACGTCGGCGTTGCGTGATCTCGTCGGCGACGGCGTCGTGGCCGAGGTCGACGACGACCGCTTCTGGTTCTCGCACGCGCTCATGGCAGAGACGGTCGCCGGCGAGTTGCTCGGGCGAGAACGCCGCCGGCTCCACGGGCGCAGCCTCGACGCGCTCGAGCGCGTCGAGCGAGCGGGTGGCGGTCACAGCTCGCCCGACTACGCGGCAATGGTGCGACACGCAGCCGGCGCCGGGCGGTTCGACGAGATCGGGCAGTACGCCCGGGTTGGCTCGCGATCGGCACTCGATGCCGGAGCGACATTCCTCGCGCTGCGCATCGCATCGCAGGGCCTCGACGAGGAGTGCGACGATGCGCTGCTGCTCGGTGTCGCCACGGAGGCTGCGTGGCGGCTCGACTTCCTCGACGAGGCCGCCGAGCACGCCACGCGATGGGTGGCGGCGTCGTCGGGCCCGGTACTCGTCGACGCGCTCCGCATGGATTCGCGGATCTCGTTCGAACGCATCGAGCTCGACGCCGGCGAACGTTCGCTGGCGCGGCTGATCTCCATAGCCGACGACGAGCATCAGCCGCTAGCCGTGCGTGCCGGTGCAGAGGCGTCACTGTCGCAGCTGTTCATGTTCACGCACCGCACGAACGAGTCCGTGAGCTGGGCCGACCGCGCCATCGCCCACGCCTGCGAGGTGGGCGACGACGTCATCGCCGCTCGGGCAGCGGTCGAGCGGGCGAGCTCGCGGTCGTGGATCGTGCCTCGGGACTTGGCGGAGGCCGAGTTGCGAGCGGCGATCGACGCGGCCCGCGAGACCAACGACTTCATCGCAGCGGCGCGTGGCCTCGGCAACCTGCTGACGCTGCTGCCGCCGCACACCGGAGAGGGCGGCGAGCTGCTCGACGAGCTGCGCCAGCTCGTGCGTCGCGCAGGCTTCGACAAGCTCGGCGCAGTGGTGGCGATGCGCGATAGCGAGGCCGCGGTGGCCCGCGGCGACCTCGCGGGTGCCCGGCGCGCCCATGCCGAGACTTGGTCGTCGTGGATGCAGGTGGGGACATGGACGTGGGCCGCTTCTCGCCAGGCGTTCCTCGCCATCGAGGAGGGCCGGTTCGCCGACGGCGAGGCCGTGTTGCGGTCGTTCTCGCGGCCCAACGAGGTCATCGCCGCTCGTACCGCCGTCAACGAGGACCCGTTCGACATCCCGATCATGTGGTTGGAGCTCGCCGCGCTGCGTGGTGATCGTGAACTGGGCAACCGGGCGTTCGACGCACTCGTCTCCATCGAGAGTGGGTGGGGGACGTTCTTCAACGAACTCGTCATCGCCGTCGACTCGGCGCTCGCACTCGGCATCGCGCCGGGGCGGATCCGCGATGCATTCGTCGTCCTGTACGGGTCCGGCGAGAAGTCCGTGGAGATCGAGGACGCCTCGTCGTACATCGAGGGGTTGCTCGCCGTCGGCGACGGACGGCACCGTGACGCAATCGCGTTCCTCGAACCGTTGGTCGGCGGCGAGGCCGACGAACGCGTGGAAGCGATCCCGCGGGCGGCGACGAGGATCGCGCTCGTCAGGGCGTACCTCGCGATCGGCGATCGTGTCCGTGCGCTCGACCTCGTGAAGCGGGTGGTCGAGGTCGACCTCGGTCGCTGGCCCGGCGTGCGGCGTGATCGTGCCGAGGAGATCCTGTGTCGGCTTTCGCCGGTCCGTGCCGATGGCGCCACGCGGGCTGCGAACGCCGCCGACGCCGGTCCCGGTGGTGCGTTGACGCCGCGCGAGCGGGAAGTCGCGATGCTGTTGTCGGAGGGATTGACCAACGGGCAGCTCGCCGAGCGGTTGTACATCTCGCCGAAGACGGCGGCCGTGCACGTGTCGAACATCCTCGCCAAGCTCGATCTCTCCGGCCGTGCCGAGATCGCGGCGTGGGCCGTGCGCAACATGGGTGAACCGGCGTCGACGGGCTGAGGCGATCGTGCCGGCCGTGAGGGGCAGCAGCTAGGTTTGCCGCCGATGGGACAGCCGGTTGCGGTCACCGAGAAGCCGGGCGCGCATCCTGGCGTGGTGCGGTTCGAGACCAACCGCACGTTCTCGGGCATGGGTCACGAGCGATTCGCCTCCACGGAGGAGGCGTGGGCCCCCACGGCGTCCGCCGAGATCGCCAGGCGGCTGTTCGCCACGGGTCGCGTCGGCGGCGTTCACGTCTACGCCAACATGGTCACGGTCGACCTGCACAACGGCCACTCGAGCGAGGGTCTCGGCGACATCATCCGCGAGCTCTACCGCTACTGGCACCCTGGGATGAAGCCGCCGACGTTCGAGGACCAGGTGCCCGACGAGACGGCGGGCGGCGACGGTGCCGCCGCAGCAGGAGCCGGCGCTGGTGCGTCGGGCGACGATCCCGCGTTGGCAGCCGCTGCGGCCCGGGTCCCGATGCCGCTGCTCGAGCGAGCCCGCGCCGCCCGCGCCAAGTACGCCGCCGCCAACTGACCGCGACCCCGACCCCGGCCCGGATCGACCCAACTCCGCCTCACCACCGTCTGGGCGGGATTCGTCCCATTCCACGGTCTGGGCGGGATCCGTTCCAGCAGTTGCGAGAAATCCCGCCCAGGCCGTGGCGGCCGACAACCTGCTGTGTGGCACCCCTCACGGAGGTGCAGCTCCTCTGGTCGGCGATCGTCGAGGGACCGGTGGTCGACGCCTCGGAGATCGAGGCGGTGGAGGCGGGCAAGCCGGCACGCCCTGCAGCACGATCGACGTTGCAGTCATTGTCGGCGGCGACGACCGGGCGGCTCCTGGCCGCACTCGCCGCGGCGGGACACACCGCCCCCGCATGGTCGTGTCACCCGGCCGATCGCACCGCCGGGTTCACGTTCCGGCGCCAGGCGCACGAGGCGCTGATCCACCGTGTTGACGCCGACTCACGGCCGGCATCGACGTCACGGCCACTCGGATGCCGAGCTGGCCACGGACGGCGTCGACGAGATGCTCAGGATCATGTGGGGGCTCCCGGGAGGTGGCTGGGCGACCGCCGCCCGTCTGGGCGGGTTTTCTTCCAGCAGTTGCGAGAGATCCCGCCCAGACGGTGAAATGGGAGAGATCCCGCCCAGACGGTGGTGTGCCGGGTCGGTCGTTCGGGACGATGGGCGGTCGAGTCGACAGGCGAACAGGTGTTCGGTAGGATCGTGGGATGGCGGCTCCTTCCTCGCTGGCAACGATTGCCGATCACACCCGTGCTGGGGTTGCTGCCGTTGCTGCCTCCTCGCTCGCCGGCGAGCGGGTGCTCCCAGTCGACGAGGTGCTCGGCAACCTGTTCGAGCGGCCCGGTGCCGTCGGACTCGTGCGTGGCCAGGTCGTCCACTGCGGCGGCGTCGCCCCGCTGTCGTTGGCACTCGCCGTCGCTGCGGAGGCGACGAGGGCGGGGGCATGGCTCGCCGTGGTCGACGTCGCTTCCCTCGGCCTCGATGCCGCGGTCGAGATGGGCGTTCCCCTGGAGCGGTTGGTCGCCGTCGAGTCGGGTCCCGCCCGCAACTGGGCAGAGGTGATGGGCGCCGTGGCCGACGGCTTCGAGCTCGTCGTCACGGCACCCCAGAGGTCGGTCAGCGCCTCTATGGCACGCAAGGTGCACCAGCGCCTGAGCGCTCGAGGCGTGGTGATGCTGATGCTGGGTGACCAGCACCCGGCAGCAC
>JALZNU010000140.1 GCA_030857495.1 Actinomycetota bacterium
AGAAGTACGCATGGCCTCACCTGGCGCCGAACGAGTGATCCGCGCGCCGCGGGGGACCACGCTCCACTGCAAGAGCTGGCTCACCGAGGCACCGTTCCGGATGATCCAGAACAACCTCGACCCCGACGTCGCAGAGCACCCCGCCGAACTCGTCGTCTACGGCGGAATCGGCAAGGCGGCGCGCAACTGGGAGTGCTTCGACACGATCCTCGAGACGCTGCAGCGTCTCGAGGACGACGAGACGCTCCTCGTGCAGTCGGGCAAGCCCGTCGGGGTCTTCGAGACGCATCCCGACGCCCCTCGGGTGCTGATCGCCAACTCCAACCTCGTGCCGCACTGGGCGACGTGGGAGCACTTCCACGAGCTCGATCGCGCCGGGCTGATGATGTACGGACAGATGACGGCCGGGAGCTGGATCTACATCGGTACCCAGGGCATCGTGCAGGGCACGTACGAGACGTTCTACGCGATGGCGGCGAAGCACTTCGGCGGGGACGCTTCGGGACGGTGGATCCTGACTGGTGGGCTCGGTGGCATGGGCGGGGCGCAGCCGCTCGCGGCCGTGATGGCCGGCTTCTGCTGTCTCGTCGTCGAGTGCGACGAGAGCCGCATCGACCTCCGCCTCCGCACCCGCTACGTCGATCGCAAGGCGACGAGTCTCGACGAGGCGCTGGCAATGATCGACGAAGCCCGGCGCGACGGCCCTCCGATCTCGGTCGGGCTGCTCGGCAACACGGCAGAGATCTTCCCCGAACTGCTCGATCGAGGGATCGTGCCCGACTGCGTCACCGATCAGACCTCTGCGCACGACCCGCTCAACGGATACCTGCCGGCTGGCTGGGAGCTGCCCCGCTGGCGTCAAGAACGCGAGAGCGATCCCGACGCCGTCGTGGCGGCGGCGAAGCAGTCGATGGGGCACCAGGTGCGAGCGATGCTCGACTTCCAAGAACGCGGCGCCGCCGTCGTCGACTACGGCAACAACCTCCGTCAGATGGCACACGACGTGGGCGTCGACGACGCCTTCGACTACCCCGGCTTCCTGCCGGCGTACCTGCGCGATCTGTTCTGCACCGGAACCGGCCCGTTCCGCTGGGTGGCGCTGTCGGGAGATCCCGCCGACATCGCCGCCACCGACGCAAAGGTGAGAGAGCTGATCCCCGACGACGAGCACCTCCACCAGTGGCTGGACATGGCGGCCGAGCGGATCGCGTTCCAGGGCCTTCCGGCGCGGATCTGCTGGGTCGGTCTCCACGACCGCGCCCGGCTCGGCCTCGCGTTCAACGAGATGGTTCGCACCGGGGAGCTGGGCGCGCCGGTCGTCATCGGTCGGGATCATCTCGACTCCGGCTCGGTCGCAAGCCCCAACCGCGAGACCGAGTCGATGCGTGACGGCAGCGACGCCGTGTCCGACTGGCCGTTGCTCAACGCGCTGCTCAACACGTCGAGCGGCGCGACCTGGGTGAGCATCCACCACGGTGGCGGCGTCGGGATGGGCTACTCGCAGCATGCCGGGATGGTCATCGTCTGCGACGGCAGCGAGGCCGCCGACCGCCGCATTGCGAGGGTGCTGCGCAACGACCCCGGCACGGGCGTGATGCGCCATGCCGATGCCGGCTACGAGATCGCCGTCGATTGCGCGGCCGCCGAGCGCCTCGACCTGCCGATGATCGAGCGCAGCGATGATCATCTCCGGGCGAGCGACCGCCAGGGAGCCGGACGGTGATGGGGTCCGGGGGCGCAGCCCCCGCAGCAACGATGATCCGGAGCTCGACAGGGTGATGGCGCTCACGATCCGGCCCGGTGAGCTCACGCTCGCCGAGTTGCGCGCCGTGCACGAGGCCCCGGTCACGATCGCGGTCGACTGGCCCGCTGCGGTCGACGCCTCCGTCGCCACCGTGCGACGCGTCGTCGACGAAGACCGAACAGTGTACGGCATCAACACCGGCTTCGGTCTGCTCGCCCAGACGCGCATCGCCCACGACGACCTCGCTCTGCTGCAGCGGTCGCTCGTGCTCTCGCACTGCACCGGCGTCGGTGATCCGCTACCCGACGAGCTCGTCCGATTGATCCTCGTGCTCAAGGTCAACGCCCTCGCACGCGGCTACTCGGGCATCCGGCGTGAGATCGTCGAGATGCTCGTCGCGCTCGTCAACGCCGAGGTCTATCCCGTCGTCCCGGCCGCCGGTTCCGTCGGCGCTAGCGGCGACCTCGCACCCCTCGCACACGTCGCCGCCGTCCTGCTCGGCGAGGGCACCGTCCGCCACGGCGGCGCCGTCGTGCCGGCGAGCGATGGGCTCGCACGTGCCGGGCTCGGTGTGATCGACCTCGGCCCGAAGGAGGGCCTCGCCCTGCTCAACGGGACACAGGCGTCGACGGCATACGCGCTGCGGGGCCTGTTCGCTGCCGAGGACCTCTTCGCCGCCGGCATCGTCGCCGGCGCGCTGACGGTGGAGGCGATGCGTGGTTCGCGGCTGCCCTTCGACGAGCGGATCCACGCCGTTCGCGGCCACGCCGGCCAGATCGATGCCGCCGCCGCGCTGCGCCACCTCCTCGGCGAGCGCAGCGAGATCAGCGATTCGCACGCCGACTGCGACAAGGTGCAGGACCCGTACTCCGTGCGCTGTCAGCCGCAGGTGATGGGCGCCTGCCTGACCCAGATCCGCGACGCCGCATCCGTGCTGCACGTCGAGGCGAACGCCGTCTCCGACAACCCACTCGTGTTCGCTGACGACGACGAGGTGCTGTCGGGCGGCAACTTCCACGCCGAGCCCGTCGCCATGGCAGCCGACAACCTGGCCCTCGCGATCGCCGAGATCGGTTCGATCTCGGAGCGACGTGTCGCGCTGATGATGGACAGCTCGATGTCGCGCCTGCCGCACTTCCTCGTGCCCAACGGCGGGGTCAACTCCGGATTCATGATCGCCCAGGTGACCGCCGCCGCGATGTCGAGCGAGAACAAGTCGCTCGCCCACCCGCGCAGCGTCGACACCGTGCCGACATCGGCGAACCAGGAGGACCACGTGTCCATGGCGCCGGCCGCGGGGATGCGGCTGTGGGCGATGACAGCCAACACCGGCGTGATCCTCGGCGTCGAGTGGCTCGCCGCCTGCCAGGGGATCGACTTCCACGAGGGCCTGTCATCGACGCCAGCGCTGGAGGAGATCCGGCGCCGCGTCCGAGAGGTCGTCGCCTTCTACGACCGCGACCGCTTCTTCAAGCCCGATCTCGACGCGGGCGTCGAGCTCGTCGCATCGCATCCGGGCGTCGAGCTCCTGCCCGACGGCCTGTTGCCGTCGAGGGCGGCGCCGTGACGTCGCGGCCGATCGACCGCAGGACGTTCCTCGCCGGCGCACTGGCGGTCGGCGCCGCAGCGTGCAGCGGCGACTCGGACGGCGACTCGACGACGCCGGGCAGCGGCGCAGCCTCGTCGACACCCACGTCGAGCACAGGTCCGGCCCCGACCAGCACGGTGCTACCGGCGACGCCGCCACCCACGACGATCGCCACCGTCGCCGATCCACAGAAGGTTCCCGGCGTCGGCGACGGGCTGTTCCGCCTCGGCGTTGCCTCTGGGGATCCGCTGCCGGGCGGCGTGATGCTGTGGACACGGCTCGCTCCCGAACCGCTCGACGGGGGTGGCATGCCCGACGTCGACGTCCCGCTGCGCTGGCAGGTCGCCGACGACGAGCGATTCAGGAGCATCGTCGCCAGCGGGATCGTCACGACGCGCGGCGACGAGGCGCACAGCGCACATGTCGACGTCGTCGGGCTGCGCCCGAGGCGCGAGTATTTCTACCGCTTCACGACCGGCGGTGAGGCGTCGCCCGTCGGGCGCACCCGGACGGCGCCGTCCGCCGACTCGTCGCCACGGCAGCTGAGGCTCGTGTTCGCGTCGTGCCAGGACTGGCAGGACGGCTACTGGACGGCGTGGCCGCACATCGTCGACGAGGATCCCGATGTCGTGCTGTGGCTCGGTGACTACATCTACGAGGGTGGGATCGGCGAGGACGTCGTACGGCCGCACAACAGCGGCGAGGTGATGTCGCTCGGGCAGTATCGCAATCGCTGGGCGCTGTACAAGGGCGATCCGTTGCTGCAAGCGGCGCACGCCGCGGCGCCGTGGATCGTCACGTGGGACGACCACGAGGTCGAGGACAACTATGCAGGGCGGTTCCCGAAGGATCCTGCAGACGCAGTGATGTTCCGCCAGCGTCGTGCCGCGGCGTACCGCGCGGCGTGGGAGCACCAGCCGATCCGGGGCGGGCGACCGACGGGTCCGTCACTGCGGATCTACCGGTCATTCTCGTGGGGACGTCTTGCCGAGCTGTTCGTCCTCGACGGACGCCAGTACCGCTCCGACCAACCGTGCGGCGGAGATTCGGATCTCGGCGAGGGCTGCGCGCAGCGCACCTCACCGTCACGCACGATGCTCGGCATGGAGCAGCGGCGCTGGCTGAACCGCCGGCTCGAGCGGTCGGGCGGTCGCTGGTCGGTGCTCGCCAACCAGACGGTGCTCACCCCGATCCCGTTCGGGCCGCTGTTCAATCTCGACCAGTGGGACGGCTACGCCCACGAGCGTGACGCCGTGGTCGACATGCTGCGCCGCCGCCGCAACGCCGTCGTGCTCACCGGTGACATCCACGCCGCCGGTGTCGGCACGCTCGGTGTCGACGCCGAACGCAACCGGCCTGCCGGGACCGAGTTCGTCGGCACCTCGATCTCGTCGCCGTTCGTCGAGGGTTTGGAGGACGCCGTCGCCGAACTCGTCGAGGACCTCCCACAGGGCGAGTGGTTCGATGCCCGTCATCGCGGTTACGGGCTGTGCACGGTGACGCCACGGCAGTGGACGACGGACCATCGCATCGTCTCCACGGTGACGCAGCGACGGGCCAGCGTGTCGACGAACTCCTCGTGGGCGGTTCGCGACAAGGTGCCGGGCGCCGAACAAGTGTGATCGGTCGCCCCTCGTTTCTGTGTGGCGGCACGGCTCGCTTCTGTGGGGCTGCGCCCCACACCCATCGCCGTGCGGCTCCCTGGCGGTCGCTCGCCCGGTCGGCGTGCCGCGTCGGGGGCTCGGTGCGACTT
>JALZNU010000018.1 GCA_030857495.1 Actinomycetota bacterium
TGAGGACATCGAGTCCGCCTGCCGCCCGTATCTGCTGATCTGCTCGACCGGGCTCGCGCCGAACAACGGGCCTGGGTTGCTCGACATCGGCACGTTCAACACGATCAGCGGTACGTCGATGGCGGCACCGCACATCGCAGGCATCGTCGCTCAGCTCTTCCAGGCCGCTCCGACCGCCACGCCCGGTCAGGTCGAGGCGGCGTTGAAGTCGACTGCGCACCCCTACACGAACGGTGCCGCCTACTCCGTACAGGGTGGCTACACGACCTCGTTCGACAAGGGTACGGGCCTCGTCGACGTCGTCGCCGCAGTCAGCGCTCTCTAGAGAACCAGGACAACGGCGTCGGGGCGTTTGCGGCGGTGCTTGACACACGCGATGAGCGACGCCGAGAACCCGAGCCCCGCCGTGTCAGCGATCCCTTGCCTGCGCCGCGTGTTATTGCTGACGTAAGCGAGGTAGTCAGGCATCCGTCGCGACGACGCCACATATGAATCGACCTGTGGTATCGTCACTTGTGTCGTTTCGGTGACGATCGCGGACGGGACTGCGGCTCGGTGACATCGAAGCTCTCCTGGAAGGAACCCATGTCGCGTTCGACCGTCTCTGCCCCCGGCCGTCGTGGGCGCGTCTCCGACGTCATGCTCGGGATTGCCCTCGCGTTCGGCGCGATCGCGAGCTCACCGGGTTCGAGCGCGCCGGTGGCCGCCGGAGGTGTCGCCAGCGGCGACGGGATTGCCGCTGACGTGGACGATTACCTCGTCCGAGAGCTGCGGACGCTGGCCCCCGGAGCGACCACGACCGTGATGGTTCACGGCACGAACATCGCCGCTTCCCGCAGGGCGGCGACGGCGAGCGGGATGCGTGTCGTCACGACGTTCGACAAGATCGGCGTCGCCGTCGCCCGCGGCACCAGCACGCAGATCGCGGCCGCCGGGAACCGGACCGGCGTCACGTACCTCGAGGGCAACACCCCGATCGCCTTCTCGTTGGAGACCTCCAACATCGCGACCCGCGGGGCAAGGGCCGTGAGAAGCCGCACCGGCGCCAACGGTCTAAGACTCAACGGAAGCGGCGTCTCGGTCGCCGTGATCGACTCCGGCATCGACCCGACGCACCCGTTCTTCCGCAAGCGCGCCGTCGTCGCCAACCTGAAGAGCCTGTGTGCCGACGAGTCCAACACCGATCCGTCTTGCGTGGTCCGGGTGCCGAACAACGTCGACACCGACACGTCGTCAGGTGGCGGTCACGGCACGCACGTCAGCGGCATCGTCGCCGGCCGCCCGGTCACGCTCACCGACGGCACGCGGATGCAGGGCGCTGCACCGGGCGCCAAGCTGGTCTCGATCTCGACCGGCGCCGTCCTCCTCATCGTCGGCGCCGACTCTGCGCTCAACTGGGTCCTCGAGAACCACAGTGCCCCGTGCGGCCCCGGCATCGCTGTGGCCACATGCCCGCCGATCAAGGTGACGAACAACTCCTACGGCCCGATCGGCGGCGGCGCGTTCGATCCCCGCTCTGCAACCGTCAAGCTGCAGCGTGCGCTGCTGCTCGAGGGCGTCGTCACGGTTTGGGCCGCCGGCAACGACGGCGGAGACGGCTCGGAGAGCCTGACGAACCCCCCCGGGCAGGATCCCAAGGGCGGCATCATCTCGGTTGCCTCGTACTTCGATCGCAACACCGGCACGCGCGCCGGTGCGATCAGCGAGTACTCGTCGCGGGGCGATCGTGGACAGCCCTCGACTTGGCCGGACATCTCGGCACCTGGCGAGGACATCACCTCGTCGTGCCGGCCGACGCAGCCGATCTGCTCGTCGGGTGGCGACCCTCGCAACGGTCCCGAGCCGACAGACGTCGCGACGTTCAACACGATCAGCGGCACGTCGATGGCAGCACCGCACATCGCCGGCATCACTGCGCAGCTGTTCCAGGCCGATCCGACGGCGACGCCGTTCGCGATCGAGGCAGCGTTGAAGTCGACGGCGCACCGCTACACCAACGGCGCGCCGTACTCGCGACAGGGCAACTACCTGACATCGTTCGACAAGGGCACCGGCCTTGTCGACGTCATCGGTGCCGTCGACAAGATCACCGCCTGACCGTCGGACCTCTCGATCAGCCGGCAAGCACGGCGGCGACAGCAAGGCGGTCGACGAGGTCGTTCATGCGGTCGCCGGAGTGGCCCTTGACCCACCGGAACGTGACGTCGAGTTGCCCGACGAGCTCGACGAGAGGCCGCCAGAGATCGTCGTTGGCGACCGGCTGCTTCTTCGCGTTGCGCCAGCCGTTTGCCTGCCAGCGCACCCACCAGCGATCCCGGAAGCAGTTGACGACGTAGGTCGAGTCGGACACGACGACGATGGGCGGTGGGGTGGCACCGGGCGGCGCGACGCCGAGCGTCCGCAGCGCCTCGAGCACCGCGTAGATCTCCATCCGCTGGTTCGTCGTCGCCGCGTCGCGACCGGCATCTGACGGCACCCCATCTGGCGCAACGGCCCACGCCCAGCCGCCCGGTCCTGGGTTGCCGCTGCAGGCACCGTCGGTGTACACGAAGACGGGGCCGCTGTGGCCGTTCGTCTCGCCGAGATCGAACAGGGTGGTCACGGTGCCAGTGTGCCCGAGTCCCAGCGCGTACCCGTGGGTAACGATGCGAGACTGGAACCATGATCTTCGACGGGTACGTCCACCAGATCCCCGACACCGACCCGGGCGAGACGCGGGAGTGGCTCGACTCGCTCGACGCCGCGATCGACGTCCACGGCAAGACCCGCGCCCGCTACCTGCTCTCGCGCCTGCTCGAGCGTGCACGCGAGTCTCAGGTCAGCTTTCCCGCGACGGTGTCGACGCCGTACGTCAACACGATCCCGCGCGAGCAGGAGCCGTGGTTCCCCGGCGACGAGCACATCGAGCGCCGCATCCGGGCCTACATCCGCTGGAACGCAGCGATGATGGTGGTCAAGGCGAACAAGCAGGCCGACGGCATCGGGGGCCACCTCTCCACGTTCGCCAGCTCGGCGAGCCTCTACGAGATCGGGTTCAACCACTTCTTCCGTGGACGCGACGGTGACGGCGCCGGCGACCAGGTCTACTTCCAGGGCCACGCCGCGCCCGGCGTGTACGCCAGGGCGTTCCTCGAGGGCCGGCTCACTGCCGACGACCTCGACCACTTCCGCCGCGAGATCGGGCGTCATGGGCGTGGCCTGTCGAGCTACCCGCACCCGCGCCTCATGCCCGACTTCTGGGAGTTCCCAACCGTCAGCATGGGACTCGGGCCCATCGCTGCGCTCTACCAGGCACGCTTCAACCGCTACCTGCTCAACCGCAAGCAGGCCGACACGAGCTCCTCGCGGGTTTGGGCGTTCCTCGGCGATGGCGAGTGCGACGAGCCCGAGAGCCTCGGCGCGATCTCGCTCGCCGCCCGCGAGCACCTCGACAACCTCGTGTTCGTCGTCAACTGCAACCTGCAGCGCCTCGACGGCCCTGTCCGCGGCAACGGCAAGATCATCCAAGAGCTCGAAGCCGTCTTCCGCGGCGCCGGCTGGAACGTCATCAAGGTGATCTGGGGCTCGAAGTGGGACGAGCTGATCGCCAAGGACAAGGACGGCGCGCTGCTCAACAAGATGAACACCACCGTCGACGGCGAGTTCCAGCGCTACGCCGTGGAGAGCGGTGACTACATCCGCGACCACTTCTTCGGTCCCGATCCCCGCTTGCGCGAGATCGTCGCCCACCTCGAAGACGACGAGGTGCGCAACCTCCCCCGCGGCGGGCACGACTACCGCAAGCTCTACGCCGCGTACAAGGCAGCCGTCGAGAACCTCGGCAGCGGCGCCCCCACGGTGATCCTGTGCAAGACGATCAAGGGCTGGACGCTCGGCCCCGGCTTCGAGGGCCGCAACGCCACGCACCAGATCAAGAAGATGAAGAAGGAAGAGCTCGTCGCCCTGCGTGACCGGCTCTACCTCCACGAGGAGATCTCCGAGGAGGAGATCGATTCGGACGATCCGCCGTACTTCCGGCCCAGGCAGGACTCGATCGAGTACCAGTACATGATGGAGCGACGCAAGGCGCTCGACGGTCATTTGCCGACGCGCTCGACGGCAACGCGACGTCCGCTCACGCTCGCACCGTCCACCACGTACGACGAGCTGCTCGGTGGCTCGGGCAAGCAGGCGGCGAGCACGACGATGGGCTTCACGCGACTGCTGCGCACGCTCGCCCGTGACGCCGACATGGGGGCGCGGGTCGTGCCGATCATCCCCGACGAGGCGCGCACGTTCGGCATGGACGCCCTCTTCCGCGAGCTGAAGATCTACGCCTCGCAGGGCCAGAAGTACGAGTCGGTCGACCACGACCTGCTGCTCTCGTACACCGAGAGCCTCGACGGCCAGATCCTGGAGGAGGGCATCACCGAGGCGGGCTCGATGGCGAGCTTCATCGCCGCCGGCACCAGCTACGCCACCCATGGCGTGCCGATCGTGCCGTTCTACACGTTCTATTCGATGTTCGGGTTCCAGCGCGTCGGCGACCTCATCTGGCAGGCCGCCGATCAGCGCACCCGCGGATTCCTGCTCGGCGCCACGGCCGGGCGCACGACGCTGCTCGGTGAGGGCCTGCAGCACCAGGACGGTCACAGCCTGCTGCTCGCCAGCACGGTGCCTGCGTGCCAGGCGTACGACCCGGCATTCGCATACGAGGTGGCGACGATCGTGCGTGAGGGACTCAACCGGATGTACGGCACCGGCGTCGACGAGGACGAGCGCGACGTCTTCTACTACCTGACCCTGTACAACGAGAACTACCCGATGCCGGCGCGTCCGGAGGGCGACGATCTCGATCGGCAGCTGATGGCGGGCCTCTACCGGTGGGCACCGGCGCCCGACGGCGCCAGCCACCCGGCGACGATCTGGTTCTCGGGCTCTGCACAGGGCGCCGCGCGCTCCGCCGCCGACGCGCTCGCCGAGCACTACGGCGTCGGCGCCGAGCTGTGGTCGGCGACGAGCTACAAGCGGGTCCGTGAGGACGCGCTCGACGTTGCCCGATGGAACCGTCTGCACCCTGGCGCCGAGGCGCGGCGCTCGTTCCTCGACGAACAGGTGGCGGCGTCGGCAGGTCCCATCGTCGCGGTGTCCGACTTCATGGCATCGGTTCCCGATCAGCTCGCCCGGTTCATACCGAAGGACCGCACGTTCATACCGCTCGGCACCGAGGGCATGGGTCGCTCGGACACCCGCGAGGCGCTGCGACGCCACTTCGAGGTCGACGAAGGCCACGTCGTCGTCGCCACGCTGTCTGCGCTCGCCGCCGAGGGGACGGTCTCCCCCGACGCCGTCACCGACGCGATCACCCGCTACGACATCGATCCCGACGCCCCGAACCCCACCTTCGCCTGATCCCCGCCGCCGAGCGACGAGCCCGCTGGGAGATCGCCGCCCCCTCGCCTGGGTCAGCGAAAACACGCGACAACCCCGAAAGTCGCTGACACAGACGTTGGGTGTCTGGCGGTAGATCCTGCCGGTGACTCCCTCGGGATCCATGCCGGTCGTCCCCGGAGCGCTGCTGTCGCCTGCTGTCTCGGTGGCCGACATCACCACGGTGCCGAGCTTGGCGTCGTCCGCCTCGAGCGAATCGAGTGCCAGCACGGCTGATCGGCTGCCCTCGTTGGTCTCGGCGAGCGCCACGACGTTGTGCGCCCGCAACGGTCGCCCCACGTCACAACTTGCGTGCAGAGGACCACGACATACGCTGTCTCGGGCATGGATGGACACGGTGCCGGCGACGACAGCGCAGGTCGAGAGTTGGGCGATCTGTACATCACGGGCGACCCGGAGGCGGACGGGCTGCTCAACCGAGACGGGACGGCGCTGCTGATCGGGATGCTGCTCGACCAGCAGGTGCCGATGGAGTGGGCGTTCGCCGGCCCGTACAAGCTGGCGACCCGGCTCGGTCACCTAGACGCCGCACGGATCGCAGCCACGAGCGAGGACGAGTTCGTCGCCGTGTGCGTGGCCAAGCCGGCCATCCACCGCTTCCCCGGTTCGATGGGCAAGCGCATCCACGCCACCTGCGTCATCCTCGCCGAGCGGTACGGCGGCCGGGCGGAGAACATGTGGTCCGACATCGACGACGCCGGCGAGCTGGCGCGACGGCTGCGCACTCTCCCGGGCTACGGCGAGGAGAAGACGAGGATCTTCATCGCCCTGCTCGCCAAGCGCCACGGTGTCCGCCTCGACGGCTGGCGGGACGCTGCTGGCAAGTTCGGCGACGACGTGCCTCGCTCGGTCGCCGACATCGACGGACCGGAGTCGCTCGCCAAGGTGCGCGACTGGAAGCAGCAGCAGAAGGTGGCCAAGCGCGACAAGCAGGACCGCCCGGTCTGACCCCGCCGATGCCGTTCACTCGTCGGTGAGGCCGTCGATTCGGTCGCCGAGCCATTCGAAGAACGTGATGTTGGCGATCGCCGAGAAGACGAACCAGGCGACGACCAGCACGACGATGACGATGAGCGCGATGCGCAACCAGCGCAGGACTCGACTCGTGTACTCGGAGATCAGCGGCTCGAGCTCGCCCGCGGCAGACCTGGCGCGTTGCGAGAAGAGATCGGCGGCCCGAGTCGCTTCTGCGCGCGCGGCCTGGCGGGCCTGTTCGATGAGTTGCTCGGCGTCGGTGCGCGAGAACGCGCCGGAGTCGGGGCGGGAGGCGGCAAGGTTGTGGTCGCCGGCGGCACCACGAACGTCGTTCCCTCTGGCGATCGCGTCGAGCCGAGCCGCCGCCAGGAACTCCCCAGCCCCAGGACGGGATCGGTACGACTCCGTCCAGTCGGCCCCGTCCCACCAGCGCAGCCGGACGCCGCCCTCCGGATCCGGGTACCAGCCGCGCGGCGGGGCACTGACGCTGGTCACGGTGCGCCGGCCGGGGGCGGGACGTCGACCCGCTCGGCTTCGTCGGGTACCGCCAGTCCGTCGCGCGCCCGCGCGTCGATCTCGCCAGTTCCTTCCGTCGACGTCTCGACGATCGCTGACACCATGCCGAGCAGACCGGAGAACTCGGCCGGGATCACGAGCTTGGTCGCCCGACCGTCACCGATCCGTTGCAGCGCCTCGAGGTACTCCACGGTCAGCACGACGTTGTCAGCGTCCGCGGACTTGATACCCGTGAGCCGGGCTCTCGCTGCCTCACCCTCTCCTCGACCGAGCTTCTCGAGCCGAAGCTGCTCGGCCGTGGCACGCAACTCGATGGCTCGGGCGTCGCCCTCGGCGTCGAGCACCGCCGCCTGCTTGCGTCCCTCGGCGGCGAGGACGGAGGACTGCTTCTCGCCGTCGGCCCTGGCGATCGCCGCCTCCTGGTACCCACGCGCCTCGGTGACGGTCGCTCGACGGTCGCGCTCGGCGCGCATCTGGGCATGCATCGCCGACACGACCTCGGGCGGCGGATCGATTCGCTGGATCTCGACGCGCACGACCTTGACGCCCCACTTGTCCGTGGCGTCGTCGAGCACCTCTCGAAGCTGGGCGTTGATCGTGTCGCGCGACGTGAGCGCCTTGTCCAGCTCGATGTCGCCGATGAGGTTGCGCAGGTTCGTCTGAGCAAGCTTCGTGATCGCCGTGAAGAAGTCGGCGACGTTGTACACGAGACGCTGCGGATCGGTGGCTTCGTAGTAGACGACCGCATCGACGGACACGACGACGTTGTCGGATGTGATCACCTCCTGGGGCGGCACGTCGACGACCTGTTCGCGCATGTCGACGAGCCGCATCGTCTCGATGAACGGCAAGATCAGGTTGAACCCTGGATCCTTGGTCACCTTGTAACGGCCGAGCCGTTCGACGAGGCCCCGCTGGTAGGGGCGCACGATCTTGACCGCCCCGATCAGGAAGGCGATTCCGACCACGGCCAGCGCGGCGATGATGACGACGGCGACGCTCATAGCATGTTGTCCTCTCCGGCGGCTGCAGCGCCTCGTTCCTGAGCGGTGACGGGTTCGACGACCACTCTCGTGCCTCTCATCGACGAGATCCGCACCCTGGTTCCCAAGCAGATCGGTGTCTCGAGATCCGTGATGGCACCCCACAACTCGCCGGCGACCGTGACACGTCCACGGCGGTCGGTGTCGTCGGGGGAGATCTCGACGGTGACGATGCCGACGGTGCCGACCATCCGGTCAGCGCCAACACCCGACGGAAGGTCATGTTCGGAGACGAACCGCTTCAGCCAGCGGGTCATCGCGATGAACAGCAGTGCGCCTCCGAAGACGAACACAACCCACTGGATCTCCACGGAGACCTCGTAGAAGCCGAGGATCGCAGCCGCAAATGCCGAGATCGCAAACGGCAGGAGGACGAACGACCCTGCGAGCACCGTCAGCTCGATGAGCGCGAACCCGACGGCAACGACCATCCAGATCCACGGCCAGACGTTCAGATCGATTCCTAGGTCCAGCACGGCTCCCATCGTACGACGGGCCGGAACACTCGTCGTCGCGCACCTCGGCGCGTCGTCCGGTTAGAGCTCGTCGAGCGGGCCGGGCGGGCCCCAGCGCACGTACCACTCCCAACCGTAGACGTCGGCGAAGTGGTGGTCGGGAAGCTGCAACACGCTCGCCGACTCCGGCACCTGGCTGGCATGGGCGGCGATCGCGGCCCGCTTGGCGACGAGGTGATCGTGCACGTCGACCATCACGGCGATCTCCACGGACGACACGCCGATGTGCGACCGCACGAGCCCGAGATCACCCACCATCCCCGCCTCGGCCACGATGTGGCTCTCGACGAAGTGCAGGTACTCGCGATCGACGGTCGCGCCGTACACGCAGTCGACGCCGGCGGTCGCTGCCGCCGCCCGCACCGCACGCGTGACCTGCAGGTGGTCTGGATGGCCGTAGATCCCGTCGGCGTCGTATCCCACCACCGCGCACGCCCCGTGGCGGGTGAGGACGTCGGCGATCCTCGCCGCCACCTCCGCGACTGGTGCGGCGAAGAACGAGCGGTCTGCCGTGTTGGCCTCGTCGCCCGCCATGCCCGAATCGTGGTATCCGAGGAACTCGACAGCGCGAACGCCGAGCAGCGAGGCGGCCGCTTCGCACTCGGTGGCGCGCACGTCGGCGAGGCCGCTCTCGTCGACGACCCCGTGGTACGCCGGGTGCACCGCACCGAGCTCGCCGCCGGTGGCCACCACCAACACCACGGGAACGCCGGCCGCAGCGAGCCGCGCCATCGTGCCGCCCGTGAAGATCGCCTCGTCGTCGGGATGGGCGTGCACGAACACGACGACCCGGTCGCTCATTGGTGCACCATGGTGACACACCGCCCACGTCCGGGCACCCCGCGGTATCGTCGGTGCGTTCCATGAGCGCGACGGCGTCCACCACCCGGGCGGGTACACCCCCGCTACGGCCGATGTCAAAGCGACGTACGGTCCCCGAGCACGTACGCGAGCTTGTGTCGTTCCGCGAGCTCCTCGTCAACCTGACGCGCAAGGAGCTCACGGTCCGCTACCAGCACTCGACGCTCGGGTTCCTGTGGTCGATGCTGCAGCCCGTCTTCCTGCTCGTCGTGTACACGGCCGTCTTCGCGATCCTCGGAGCCGGCTTCGGAAAGTTCTCGATCTGGGTGCTGTGCGGCCTGCTGGTGTGGACGTTCATCTCGACGACGCTCCTCACGGCGACGACGTCGATCACCGACAACGCCACGCTCGTCGGCAAGGTCAAGTTCCCGCGAGCGGTGCTACCGCTCGCCAGCGTCGCCGGTGCGCTCGTGCACCTCGGCCTGCAGTCGGTCGCGTTCGCCGGCGTGCTGATCGTCAGCCGGCACTCCGTCGACTGGGCGTACATGCCGCTCGTCCCACTCGCCGCGCTGACCGCCGCGCTCGTGGTCGCCGGGCTCGCCGTCATCGTCGCGCCGATGAACGTCTACGCCCGCGACACCGGCCATCTCCTCGATCTCGTCGTGCTCGGCTGGTTCTGGGCGACACCGATCCTCTACCAGTTCGAGCGAGCGGCGACGACGCTCGAGAACAACGGCCTCAGCAGGTGGCTGCAGATGGCCAACCCGTTCACGCCGGTCGTCATCACGCTGCAGCGGGCGATCTACGGCTCACCCACGTCCATCGGCGACAAGCGGCTCGTCCTGCTGCCCGACGAGAGCGTCGGCTGGTATGCGATGTGGCTCGTTGCGATCAGCGCGATCGCGGTGCTCGTGCTCGCCGGTGCGCTGCGATTCTTCGACCGCGCCGAGACCAACATGGCCGAAGCGCTCTGAGCGGGACGAGCGCAGTGGAAGCCGTCGTCGTCGACAACGTCTCGAAGACGTTCCGCATCGCCACCGATCCGTCGGACTCGCTGAAAGAGCGGATCCTGCGGTTCCGGCGGACGAACTACGAGGAGTTCGCCGCCCTCCGCCCACTCGACCTCACCATCGAGCAGGGCGAGACGGTTGGCGTCCTCGGCCACAACGGCTCTGGCAAGTCGACGCTGCTGAAGTGCATCGCCGGCATCCTCACGCCGACGGCGGGCGAGGTGCGAGTCCGTGGGCGGCTCGCCTCGCTGCTCGAGCTCGGCGCCGGCTTCCACCACGACCTCACCGGGCGCGAGAACATCTACATGAACGCCTCGTTCTACGGCATGTCGAGGCGCGACGTGGATGCCGTGTTCGACGACATCGTCGGGTTCGCCGAGCTCGCACAGTTCATCGACGAACCCGTCAAGCACTACTCGTCAGGAATGTACGTGCGGCTCGGTTTCGCCGTCGCCGTCAACCTCGATCCCGACGTCCTGCTCGTCGACGAGGTGCTCGCCGTCGGCGACGAGGTCTTCCAGGCAAAGTGCATCTCCCGGATCAAGCAGTTCCAGGACGAGGGCAGGACGATCATCTTCGTCACCCACGACGTCGAGACGGTGCGCCAGATCTGCCGACGCGCGATCGTCCTCGATCACGGCCAGATGGTGATCGACGCGCATCCGAGCAAGTCGATCCGTGTGTTCCGCGAATATCTGCACGCCCAATCCCCGATCGACGACCCGTCGAGCATCACGGAGAGCCCCGTGCTGTTCACCGACGTGCGGGTCCGTCATGCCAACGAGCGATCGCGCCGGCACCTGCTGCCCGGCGAATCGTTCACGGTCGAGATCGATCTCCACGCAGCGGCACCCGTCGAGCGGCCGGTGCTGGCGATCGAGGTCGGCGATCCGAACGGTACCCCGATCTTCCGCGTCGACACGGAGGACCTCGGGACGCCGTTACGACACCTCGACGGCGATCACACCGTGCACATCCACGTGCGCAACGTCGAGCTCCTCGACGGCGAGTACCCGCTCAACCTCACGCTGTCCGACCGCGCGACGGGGCGGGTGTTCGACTGGCGGGAGGGCTCGCACCAGTTCGAGGTGGCCAACCCGACGCGAGCGACGGGACTCGTCGCACTCGATGTCAGCGTCGAGAGTGACGTCGAGGAAGTCCAGGTCGAGGAGGTCCAGGTTGACGTCGAGGTGGACGTCGAGGTCGAGGCCGCGCCGCGTTCACCGACGGAGTGAGCTCGCCCGAGCGCCGCACGACGTTGCGCAACGTGCGCAGACGACGACGGACGCCGAGGCTCGTGTCGGCCCGCCAGCGAGGAACCCACTCCGCCTGGTACGGGGCGAACTGAGGGTTGCCGTACGGGTCGTGGCGGAGCTGTTCGCCCCAGCGCCGGTACAGCTCGTCGACCTCGTCGGGCGACACGCCCCGACCACGGCTCTGCGACTCGAAGTGGCAGAGCGTTGCCTGCGGCGTCCAGATGATGCGGCGACCGCTGTCGCGCACACGCAGGCAGTACTCGAGGTCGTTGAACGCCACGGCGAAGTGCTCGGGCAGCCCACCAATCTCGTCGAACACCCGCCGCGGCGTGAGCATGCACGCCGCGGTCACGGCGGACACCTCGCGGTCGATCTGCAAGAGCCCGAACGGGCCCGGGTCGTCACCTGCGAAGCCGTGGAAGATGTGCAGCGGCTGCTCGTTGCACAGGATCCCACCGTGCTGCAACGTGCCGTCGCCGTAGAGCAGGCGGCAGCCGACGATCCCGACGTCCGGTTCGGCCGTGAAGCCGACCATCCGCTCCAGCCAGTCGCGCTGCTCGACGAGCACGTCGTCGTTGAGCAACACGAGCAGCTCGCCCGAGGCATGCCCTACGCCGAGGTTGATCCGCCGTGAGAAGTTGAACTCGTCGCCGGCCGCGACGACGATCCTCGACGCGACGTCCTGGCGGCGCCAACGCTCGATCTCGGTCACGACGCGACCGCGGGTCTTCGGGTCGAGGACCACGACGACCTCCATCGACGGGTACTCGGTGACCGAGCAGAGCGAGTCGAGGCAGCGGTAGATCAGCGGCCGATCGATGCCCCACACCTCTCGCGACGAGCCTGCGGTGGGGATGATCACGCTCACGGCCGGTGGGTCCTCGACCCGCCGGACGACACGGAAGTTGCCGGGGTTCTCGGTCAACTGCACCGTGGCGTCGATGCCGACGCGGTCGAGGTGATCACCGATAGCGCGCACGCCGAGCGCTTGCGCGTGCGGCTTGGCTGCAGGATCGCCCGCAGCCGACCCCGGCGTCGCACACCAGTGGTAGAGGATCTCCGGGACGTGATGGACGCGCCTCGCCCGCTCGGTTACACGCAGGATGAGGTCGTGGTCCTGACGGCCGTCGAAACCCTCGCGGAAGCCCCCCACATCGGTGACGACCGCACGCCGCAGCACGGACAGGTGGGTGCAGTAGTTCTGCGCCCGTAGTCGCTCCGGCGACCAGTCCGGCTTCAGTAGCTCGCCGTAGCGGGTGCCGTCGGGAGCGAGCTTGTCCTCGTCGGTGTAGACGTAGTCGACGTCGGGTCGGGCGTCGATCGCTTCGGCGACTGTCGCCAGCGCACGTGGCTCGAGACAGTCGTCGTGGTCGAGTAGCGCGATCCACTCCCCCTTCGCAAGACTCAGCGCGCTGTTCGATGCAGCGACGATCCCGCTGGACCTCTCATGGGTGAGCAGCCGCACGCGGGGGTCCTCAGCCAGGCTCCGAAGCCGGGAGATCACGGCAGGCGACAGCGAACCGTCGTCGGCGACGCACCACTCCCAATCGCGGAGCGTCTGCGACATGATCGAGTCGATGCACGCCTCGAGCAGGTCCGGCGGCGGATCGTGCACGGGTGTGACGACGGAGAAGCGCGGTGCGCTCACGATCGTGGCGACAGCAACCTGCCGAAGCGTCGCACGGTGTGGGCGACGAGCCGTCGTTGCGCCGTTCGCCGCCACATCGCCCGCTCGAGCGACCGCACGCGACCGCGCATGGCCCCCAGCTCGGTCTCGAGCTCGCGACATCGGGCCGATGCCGCGTCGCGCTCGGCACGAACGCCCTCGATCGTCTCCGGTTCACCGAGCGGCGTCATCGCCGCGCTCCTGGTGCGACCACTACTGTCGCCCCAGCGGACCTGCGGGCGAGCGACCAGGCGACCCGATGCGCATCCTCTACCTCACTGCGTTCTACCCACCGGACTTCAGCAGTGGTGCGACGATGGCGGTGCAACGGATGGCGGAGCGTTCCGCCGCCGCCGGCAACACGGTGCACGTGTTCTCCGGTGCCATCCAGCGTGGGATGACACAGGGCGAGGTCGAGCGAGCGG
>JALZNU010000141.1 GCA_030857495.1 Actinomycetota bacterium
AAGCCCTCACGGTGATCGACCACGCGTTGGGCAAGATGCTGTCGCGCGAGCTCATTTCCTCGAACGAGGTGGCCGATCTGCTGCTCGACGTGCGCACTGCGCTGACGACGCCGAAGTCGCCAGATGTCGTCGAGGTCGAGGTGGCACTCGACGACGCAGCCCCGACGCCGGTCTGAGCGCCTCGAACGCTGCCGGCTCGCCTCCTCAGGCGTCGCGCAGTCGCGCGAATGCGTCGTTGAGGTGTGTGCGTAACTTTGTCGGGTGGGCGACCGCTGCGGTGTCGATGTTGACGCCCATGTCCATTGAATCCATGTAGGACAGCAACGTCAGGTTGAACGCGACGCCCGTGAGCGGACCGATGGGGAAGTTCTGCAGCACCTTCGCCCCGGCGATGTATGTCGGGACGGGCGCACCTCGCACGTTCGAGGTGGCGAAGTCGACCGTCTGGGCCTGCTGTCGCACGAGGCGGGTGACGAGCGACGTCGGGAGGGCGGAGGCGACGACAGCCAGTGTCTCGACCGATGCGCTCGCCGAACCCTCCTTGGCGCGGGTCGTCGCCGCCGTGATCCGCTCGAAGCGCTCGGCCGGTGACATCTCGGCCGTCGGCACGATGAGGCGGGCGAGCGTGAACGCGTTGGCGCCTGAGCCGTCGCCACGGGTGCTGATGACCATCGACGCCCGCAGCTCGTCGACCGGCGACCCGAGGGCACGGTGGTAGCTGCCGGCGGCGTCGGCGGTGGCCGTGAGCAGCGCCGTGTTGAGCGTCCCACCGAGACGCTTCGCAGCGTCACGCGTGGCGCCGAGCGGCGCTCGCACGGTTTCGAGGCGGCGGCGCAGCGAGCGACGCGTCCACAGCGGCGAGCGGGCCTGGTCGGTCTCGGAGAGCTGCGTCGCGACGGCCCGCACGGTTTCGAGCGCAGCCTGCGACGCGCCCGGGATCTGGGCGGGGTCGGCGAGGAGGTCGCGCACCTGCTTGGCGACACCGAGCGGGAGCCGCAGTCCGCCGGCGAGCAACGCCCGCAGCGTGTCGATGCCGTTGACGGCGCGCGCCGCAGCCCCGTCGACGGCGTCGATCGTGTCGGGATCGGGCACGGGGCGCGGCGGCGGATCACGCTCGAAGTCGGTGAACTCGAGCGACATGCGGATGCCGTTCTCACCATCGGTGATGGTGTGGTGCATCTTGGTGACGATCGCCGACTTGCCGCCCTTCAGACCGTCGATCACGTAGAACTGCCACAGCGGCCGCGTTCGCTCGAACGGATCGGCGTTGATCAGCACGGCGAGATCGCACAGCTGACGCATCGTGCCCGGCTCGGCGAGCGCGATACGCCGGACGTGGAAGTCGATGTCGAAGTCGCTGTCGTCGACCCACAGCGGCGCCTGGAGGTTGACCGCAGATGCCTGCACCCGTTGACGCAGGCGTGTGACGACCCGGGTGGCCTGCTCCATCCTCGTCCGGAAGGCGTCGACGTCGGGCTGTCGGTCGAGCACCGTGATCGTGGAGAACGTCGACGACAGGTACGGGTCCTTCTCGAGGCGCCACATCAGACCCTCGGCGTCGGTCATCCTCAGGTCGTAGTTGGTCGTGGCTGCCACGACCGGCAGGCTAGGCGCCGCTGAGGACATGAGCGGAGCGGTCGCCTCTTCGCTGCGCCACGACTTCGAATCAGCTGCTTCGCAGCCGACTCAACGCACCGTAACGCTCGGTCGGCTCACCTATCGGCTCGCCTCAACGCGGGATCGACGTGTGCTTGAACTCGTTGAGCAGTTCCCAGCCGAGCGTGTCGACCACGCGCTCGACGGTGGCGACCGCCTCGGCATCGTCGGCGGGGCGCTCGAGCAGGCGAACGAACGCCGCCCGTCCTTCGGTCGAGAACGTCGGGACGCCCCACACCTCGAGCCCCTCGACGGAGGCGACGTGCTCCTTCTCGATCGTGGCGAGGGCACGGCCGGCATCGACTTCCGCCCACGCAGCGTCGACGTCGACGTCCGTCGCGGCCAGCACCTCGTCGAGCCGCGCTCGGTTGCGCAGGTCGCCACCCGAGTCGTGGCGGAGCGCGAACAGACCGGCGTGGACGTCGAGGAAGTGCTGCGGCTGCGTGTCGCGCACGGCGATGCCGAGCTGAAGGGCGAGGAGGCCGCTGTCGTCGGCTGGACGGGTCCAGATGTCGGACTGCCCCTCTTCGACGTGTGCCTGGCCGAGCGAGAACGGCACGAACGTCACGTCCCAGCCGGCGCCGGCGCGCAGCCCGCGCACTACGTGGTCGTGGGCGATGCGGGCGTAGGGGCAGCGATAGTCGAAGTTGACGGTGAACAGACGGGCCATGTGGGGGTCAACGCCGCCGCCTCGGCGATCATTCCCGCCGGATGACGCTCAGGCGAGGAGTTGGCTGCGCAGGAGGCGGCGCGACACAGCCCGCCCTGCTGCGCCGAGCACGGCGCCGACCGCGGCGCCGGCGACCACGTCGGAGGCGTGGTGCACGCGCACGTGGATCCTGCTGACGGCGACGACGGTGGCGATGGGCGTCCACAGCAGCGCGCTGCGCCGGCCCTCCTGGTCGGTGAGCACGACCGTGGCGAACGCGGCCGACGAGGCGTGGCCCGACGGGAAGCTGGACGTGCGTGGTCGTCGAACCTCGAGGCCGGGTTCGCCGGCGATCGTGGGCCGAGGACGGTTGAAGATCCGCTTCAGGCCCTGGTTGACGACGAGGCTCTCGACCCCCAGCAGGCCGGCGAACACGAGGCTGCGACGCAGGCCACGCCGGCGCTCGATCATCACTCTCGTAACGCCGACGAGGTGCCAGACGAGGCTCATGTCGCCGAGCGTGCTCGCCGACCGGAACACGGCGTCGGGCACGGCTCGGCCGCGCAGCGGTTCGAACGCCCGGTCGACGACACGATCGAACGAGGCGAGCCGAGGACCGAGCTGGTACCGGCCAGGCGCCGGGCGAGCGGGCGTCATCGGGCGACGGCGCCGGGTCGCAGCGGTGCCTCGACCGCCGCCAGCGCCGGCTCGCCACCGAACTCGGGACACCACTGCTGGAACGAGCAGTAGTCGCACAGCGGGCCCTTGCGGGCACGGAAGTCGCCCGTGCGGCACGCTCGCTCGACGGCGTTGAACACCGCGTTCGTGCGGGTGGTGACGAACTGCACCGAGCGGTCGGTGGGTCGCGCCTCGATGGTCTCTCCGCTCGACAGGTACATCAGCCGGATTGCCTTCGGCCGCACGCCGAAGACGCTCTCGCACAGGAACGAGTAGAAATGGACGCCGCCGAGACGGCGCTGCTCGAAGTTGGGCGACGGCGCTCGACCGGTCTTGTAGTCGGTGACTATCAAACCGCCGTCGTCGTCGAGCTCGAGCCGGTCGATGATGCCGCGCAACGACAGCGCACCGGTGCTCGCCTCGAGCCGCAGCTCGAGACCGATGGCGCTCACCTGGCGTGGATCCTCCATCTGCAGGTAGCGGTCGACGAGGCGTCGGGCCTGGTCGTGGAACGTGGCGGTCGATTCGTCGTCGAGTGCGAGCGCGCACATCTCGGGATCGGTGCCGTACTCGGTGATCGCCTTGTCGAGGCAGCGGTGCACGAGCTCGGGAGTGCGCTCGGAGGCGGGTTGGCACATCGTGAGCTCGAGCGCGCGGTGAACGAGCGAGCCGCGCACGGCGGCGAGGTTGGGGACCTCGGGCAGCTTGTCGATGGACGCGAACCGGAACGAGAGCGGGCACGACGTGAATGCCTCGACGCGGCTCGGCGACAGGCTCGTCGGCGCCGGGTAGGCGGGTGCATCGACCATCAGACTCATCCTGGATCATCGTACGGGAGGGGTGTGACGCGAGCGCGGAGCCTCCGTGTCCGATCGGGAGCCGGTCAGTCGAGGTCGGGCTGACACGCCTCGCGCGCCAGGGCGGCGACGACGTCGGGGCGCGTCATCGGGCCGAAGTGGTCGAGGTCGGGGCGGGCGAGGTAATCCCCGTGGGGCAGCGCATCTGCGACATGCGGCGCCGTGACGGTGGGGTTCTCGTCGGGCCGCTTCGTCCCGGCGATGACCGTGACCGGGATCTCGATGCTCGAGAGCAGGTCCCAGACGTGCGCATCGAACGCCCGCCGGAACGTCTCCGCCTCGTACCCCGGGTCGCACTTCAGCCGCACCTCGCCGCCATCGTCCGTGAACCCGTGCGACACGTACGCCCACAGCGCATCGGGATCGAACGCGGCGAGCGGCGGCTTGTTGGCGTAGTTGGCGAACGCCTCGTCGAACGATCCGAACGTCGCTCTTCGTCGACGCGCGGCGGCCACGAGCGGGGTCGAGTCGGGGTCGACGTCGTCGGGGAAGCCGATGCCGGGCGGGGAGATGATCGGTTCGTACAGGACGAGCCGGCGGAACAGGCCCGGGCGTCGGCTCGCCGCCATCACGAGGCCGGCTCCGCCGAGCGAGTGGCCGAAACCGAACAGACCTCCGGTCGCGCCAGGCTCCTGCGACAGGGCGACGGCCACGGCCTCTGCGTCGTCGCCGAACCCGGACCACGCCGCAGAGCCGTCGGGCGGCGCCGGGGTGTCGCCGTGGCCCCGGTAGTCGAGTGCGACGGTGCCGAATTCGTGTGCGAGCCCGCGTGCCATCGGCTCGTAGCACCACCCGTGGAAGCCGGTGGCGTGCGAGATGAGCAGCGGCGGGCCGGTTCCGCCGAAGCGGTGGACGGCGATGTTGCCGACGTGCTCGGTCACACGTCTCCCGGGATCAGCGGCGGCGGCGCCACCAGGCGGTGACGAGGCGGTCGAGCAGGGCGCCGAGGGCCAGCGCGATCACGATGGCGACCCAGGTCTGCGCCTCCACCTGGAAGGCCCAGAAGCTGACGTCGATCGTGTCGCGGTTGGCGAGCACGAAGATCAGCGCGGCGACGGCGATGACGATGAGTGCGATGAGCGTCGGCGAGGGACCGCTCCGCCCGCTCTGCACCGACTCACGGTCGTGATCTCGTGTCGAGTACTCGGTCATCGATGGATCCTACGCACCGGCCTGCTGGAGGAATGTCACGTACAGAC
>JALZNU010000142.1 GCA_030857495.1 Actinomycetota bacterium
CGAGCGCCGCGCGCACGTCGCGGTGCGAGCGCACGCCGGCACGGACCTTGCCCACCTCAGGCGATTCATCCCCGCGCCAGCTCGCGGCCAGGCTCGTCCACAGCTCGTTCTCGACGAAGCGCCGGCCGGAGTTGTGCCGCCGGAACCGCCGCCGTGCCGCCTTCACGATGCGCAGCGACTCGGCGACGGTCAACCGCACGTACCCAGACCCGAACGGCACGACGAGATCGGTGCGCAGCGGCCGTTGGCGGTCTCGGATGGCACGGTCGATGACGTCGCTCATGCGGGCGGCACCCTTGACACGCACCGTTTCGGGCGACTCGTCCGACTCGCCGGCGGCGGCGAACTTCACCCCCGGCACGAGGTGGGCGAGCACGACCTGGTCGATGCCGGCCTCGCCGAGCGAGGGCAGGACCTGGTCGATGTAGCGGAGGAAGACGGTGTTGGGCCCGATGACGAGCACACCCTGGTCCTCCAGCGGGAACCGGTGCGTGTACAGCAGGTATGCGGCACGGTGCAGCGCGACGACGGTCTTGCCGGTGCCGGGTCCACCCTGCACGACCAGCACACCGGACTGTGGCGACCGGATGATCTCGTCCTGCTCGCCCTGGATCGTGGCCACGATGTCGCCGAGCGTTCCCGTGCGGCCGCGCTCGAGCGCCGCCAGCAGCGTCGAGTAGCCGCGCAGTCCCGTGCCGGGCGCCCGGTCGTCGGAGAGCCCGTCGTCCTGACCGACGCCGAGGTGGCCGGCGCCGAAGAGCTCATCTTCGAGACCGAGCAAGGTCCTCCCCTCGACGGCGAAGTGCCGCCGCCGGGAGAGACCCATCGGCTCACGTCCTGTGGCGCGGTAGAAGGGCTCGGCGACAGGCGCCCGCCAGTCGACGACGACCGGGTCGCGGTCCTCGTCGGACACCGCGAGGCGGCCGATGTGGTACGTCTCGTCGTCAGTGCGGTCGACACGACCGAACACGAGCGCGGCGTCGCCCAGATCGAGATCGACGAGGCGCTTGACCAGCGCTTCGTCGACGGCGTTGCGCTCGAACCGAGCCTGGAACGTGCCCCCGAGGTCGGCCTCGTGCAGTGCTCGCGACCGCCAGGCGGACTCGCGAGTGGATTCGAGACACGCGTATGCGTGGTCGATATGCGCCTGCTCAGATGCAATCTCTGGGTGATGCTGCGTCATCGTGGTGGAGGGGTTCCCCGACTCTGCAAACGGGGTCGTCCTACTCTACCGGCGGTAGCGTCGGCCACACATGAGGAGCGGTGCGACGAACTTCCTCGCAGCGACGGCCGGCAAGCGTCCCGATCGCACGCCGGTGTGGTACATGCGCCAGGCCGGACGGCACCTCCCCGAGTACCGCCGGCTGCGCGGTGAGGGCTCGATCCTCGAGGCGATCGCCCGCCCGGAGGTCGCCGCCGAGATCACGCTGCAGCCGGTTCGCCGCTACGGCGTCGACGCTGCGGTCCTGTTCAGCGACATCGTCGTGCCTGCTCACGCCGTCGGTTTCGGCATCGACGTCCGGCCGGGTGTCGGACCCGTGGTCGAGGAGCCGCTGCGCACAGTGGCAGATCTCGACCGTCTGCGCCCGCTGACGGCGGACGACGTCGCCCACGTGATCGACACGGTCAAGCTCGTCCGTGCCGAGCTCGACGACGACGTCGCGCTGCTCGGGTTCGCCGGTGCGCCGTTCACGGTCGCCAGCTACCTCGTCGAGGGGCGGCCGAGCCGGACCTACGAGCACACGAAGGCGCTGATGCACACGGACGAGCGCACGTGGCACACGCTGATGGAGCGTCTCACGCAGTCGGCTACCACGTTCCTCGCGCTCCAGATCGAGGCAGGTGCCGACGCATTCCAGCTGTTCGACTCGTGGGCAGGGGCGCTGGCGCAACGGGATTACGAGCGCTTCGTCGCACCCCACACACGTTCGCTGTTCGCGACGATGGAGCGTCGCTGTCCCGACTCGCCCGGCATCCACTTCGGCGTCGGCTGCGACCATCTGCTGGAGGCGTTCAAGGCGACGGGACCCCGCGTCATGGGCCTCGACTGGCGAACGTCGATAACCGACGCCCGCAGCCGGCTGGGGGACGACACGGTGGTCCAGGGAAACCTCGACCCGGCGCTCGTCCTCGCCGGTGCCGACGTTGCGCTCGGCGCCGCGCAGGCGGTGCTCGACGACAACGCCGGCCATCGCGGTCACATCTTCAACCTCGGCCACGGTGTGTTGCCGGGCACGGATCCTGGCGTGCTCGCTGCGGTCACCGACCTCGTGCACGAGGCGGAAGTTCGATGACAGCCACCGCGGCCACGGTCGGTGTGCTCGTGATGGCCTATGGCACGCCGCGCCACCCGAGCGAGATCGAGACGTACTACACGGACATCCGTCGCGGGCGCCCGCCGACGCCGGACCAGCTGGCCGACCTCACGACGCGGTACGAGGCGATCGGCGGCACGTCGCCGCTCGCCCGTCACACCGACGACCAGCGCGACGCGATCCAGCACGCCCTCGACGAGCTCGCCCCCGGGCGTTACGAGGTGGCGATCGGCCTGAAGCACGCCGAACCGAAGATCGAGACAACCATCGACGCGCTGGCCGCCGCCGGACACCGACGCGTGATCGCACTCACTCTCGCACCGCACTACTCGGCGATGTCGATCGGCCAGTACCTCGGGCGCACCCGGACGGCCGCAGAACCGCACGGGATGGAGATCGTGGGCGTCGAGAGCTGGGCCACCGAGCCGGCCTACGTCGACTTCCTCGCCGCCGAGGTGTCGCGGATGGTTGCGAGGCTCCCGTCACCCGCAACCGTGGTGTTCACGGCGCACTCGCTCCCCCGCAGGGTCGTCGAGGTGGACGGCGACCCGTACCCCGACGAACTGCTCGCCACGGCGCAGCTGGTCGCCGACGCCGCGAACCTGACGACGGCGTCCGCCTGGACGACGGGATGGCAGAGCGCCGGGCGGACCGAGGAGCCGTGGCTCGGGCCGGACATCCTGGAGGTGATCGACTCCCTCGCCGCGGCTGACGCCAAGGGCGTCGGTGTCTGCTCGTGCGGGTTCGTGGCCGACCATCTCGAGGTGCTCTACGACCTCGACATCGAGGCTCGCCGTCGTGCCGACGCCGCCGGTCTCGGGTTCGCTCGTACGGCGAGCGTCAATGCCGACCCTGCGGTGATGGCGGCCCTCGCCGCGCGCATCCATGCCGCAGCAGGTTGACGTGACGGCGGGCGCCGGGCACGTCACCGTCGTGGGCGCCGGTATCAGCGGGTTGGCCGCGGCGCACGCACTGGCACGGGCAGGGTTGGCCGTCACGGTGCACGAGGCGAGCGGACGGGTCGGCGGGCACCTGTACACGACGCCGTTCGCCGGGCGGCGAGCAGTGGACGAGTCTGCCGACGCGTTCCTCGCACGCGTGCCGGACGCCACTGCGCTCGCCCGCGCAGTCGGGCTCGGTGACGCGCTCGTCGCGCCGAGCTCGTCGAGCGCGTTCGTGTGGGTCTACGAGCTGCACGATCTCCCTCGCGGCACGGTGCTCGGCATCCCTGGTGACCTGCGCTCGCTGCTGCGCACACCCGTGCTGACGCCGAGAGGCAAAGCCCGTGCGCTCACCGAGCCGCTGCGCCGGCGACACGACCCGCACGACTCACTCGGTCGCCTCGTTCGGCATCGATTCGGGTTCGAAGTGCACGACCGTCTCGTCGACGCGCTCGTCGGCAGCATCTACGCCACCGACACGAACCGTCTCAGCCTTGCAATGGTGCCGCAGCTGGCAGCGCTGTCTCGATCGCGCAGCATGTTCTCGGCCGCACATCGCGCCGCCCGCGCCGCCACGACAGGGCCTGTGTTCTTCAGCCCCGTCGACGGCATGGGCGCCCTCGCCGATGCCACGGCGTCGAATGCGACCGCGCTCGGTGCGCGCATCACCACCGGACACGCCGTCAGCGAGGTCGCACCGGACGGCACCGGCTGGCGGGTCGACGGCGAGCGCACCGATGCCGTCGTGCTCGCCTGTCCCGCCCGCGCCGCAGCGCTGATGCTGCACCCCGCGGTGCCCGAGCTCGGCCGGGAGCTCGGTCAGATCGACAGCGCCGACGTGGTCATCGTGACCGTCGCAGTCGACGCCGCGACGTGGCCCGGCCGGCTGCGTGGCCGCAGCGGGTACCTCGTGCCGAAGTCCGTCCAGGACGGCGTCACCGCAGTCTCGTTCGCGACGCAGAAGTGGGCGCATCTTGCCGATGGCGAGACAGAGCTGCTGCGGATCTCACTCGGGCGCGACGGCGTCCCGCTGACGCGGTTCACCGACGACGAGCTCGTGTCGACGGCCGTCACCGAGGTGTCGCGACATCTCGGAGCCGACCTCGCGCCGCGTGAGGTTCGCATCTCGCGCTGGCCCGCCTCGTTCCCGCAGTACCGCCCAGGCCACGAGCACCGG
The DNA here is from genome assembly GCA_030857495.1 of Actinomycetota bacterium. Lineage (GTDB taxonomy): Bacteria > Actinomycetota > Acidimicrobiia > Acidimicrobiales > Ilumatobacteraceae > JACDHN01. The sequence continues at coordinate 4,434 of JALZNU010000142.1, forward strand.
CTGTCGCGCATCGAGCGTGCCCGCCCACGAGGGCTCACGCTCGCCGGTGCGAGCTACCGCGGCATCGGCGTGCCGGCGTGCATCGCCAGTGGCGAGCGAGCTGCGGCCGCAGCCCTCGCCCACGTCAGGGGCTCGGCGCCGTGAGGGTGCCACTCGGCGTCGCGCTCGTCGCCGGACTCGCGGTCGCGTTCTCGCTCCCGCCGTGGGGATGGTGGCCGCTGTCGATCGTCGGGTGCGCGCTGTACGTAGCCGCCCAGGACGGGCACCAGCGCTTCCGCAGGGGCTTCGTGTTCGGCGCCGCATGGACCTACGTCGGCATGGCGTGGATGTGGCAGCTGACGATCCCTGGCTACCTGTTCGCAGGCGTCTTCTTCGGCGCCCTTCATGGCGCTGGCGCCGGTCTTGCGCCGACGGGGCGCTGGCGGTTCGCCGGGTTCCCGCTCGCGCACACGCTCGTCGAGGCGATCCGGTTCTCGTTCCCGTTCGGTGGTGTCCCGCTCGCATCGCTCGGCATCGCCCAGGTCGCCGGTCCGCTCGCCCCCGTCGCCCGCGTGGGCGGTGTCATCGCCCTGACGTGGTTGACCCTGCAGCTCGGATCG
>JALZNU010000143.1 GCA_030857495.1 Actinomycetota bacterium
CCGTAGACGATGTACGAGTGGCCGGTCACCCAGCCGACGTCGGCCGTGCACCAGTAGACGTCGGTGTCGGGGTGGAGGTCGAAGACGTACTTGTGGGTGAACGTCGTCTGGGTCATGTAGCCGCCCGTGGAGTGCATGATCCCCTTCGGCTTGCCGGTCGTGCCCGACGTGTAGAGCAGGAAGAGCAGGTCCTCGGAGTCCATCGGCTCCGGCGGGCATTCGGGGTCGGCTGCCTCGACGAGCTCGTGGTACCAGTGGTCACGACCGTCGACCATCTCCACGTCGTTGCCGCCGCGACGCACCACCACGACGTGCTCGATCGTTTCGCTCGCGGCGACGGCCTCGTCGGCAGCCGGCTTGAGCGGGAAGACTTCGCCGCGGCGGTAGCCGCCGTCGGCTGTGATCAGCACCTTCGCCTTCGCGTCGATGATGCGATCGGCGAGCGACTGCGACGAGAACCCGCCGAACACGACGCTGTGCGGTGCCCCGATGCGGGCGCAGGCGAGCATCGCCACCGCTGCCTCCGGGATCATCGGCAGGTAGATGTTCACCACGTCGCCCTTGACGACGCCGAGCGCCTTCAGCGCGTTGGACAGTCGCTGCACCTCGGTGCACAGCTCGGCGTAGGTGATCGTGCGGGTGTCGCCGGGCTCACCCTCCCAGTGGAGGGCGATCTTGTCACCGTCGCCGGCCTCGACATGGCGGTCGAGGCAGTTGTACGAGGCGTTGAGCTGCCCGCCGACGAACCACTTCGCGTACGGCAGCTTCCAGTCGAGGACCGTGTCCCACTCCCGATCCCAGTGGACGAGCTCGGCGGCCTGCGTCGCCCAGAACGCCTCGTCGTCACGGGCTGCCTCGTCATAGAGGTCGGTGTCGGTGACGAGCGCGTCACGCTTGAACTCGTCCGAGGGCGGGAAGGTGCGGTCCTCGGCGAGCAGCGCGTCGATGTTCTGTTCCGGTCGGTAATCGGACATGGACGGCTCCCCCGAGTGAGTGAATCGCAGCGGTGCGGACGCCGACCATGGTAGGAGCGAGTCCGGCGACGACGTTCACGCACGAGATCGAACCTGCGGACCGTGCCGTCGAACTGACCGTCGTGGACGACCGATGAGTCTCGCCCGTCGGCGACGTCTGTCACAGGAAACCACCTTGACCTCGAGCGCACTCGAACCCCTACCGTGACCCCCGTCGCCACGCCCTGGCGCCCGTCACAACGGAGAAAATGACCCGATGACCGACACGATCGTCGCCCACGACCTCGTCAAGTCCTATGGAGACGTGACGGCCCTCGGTGGGCTCTCGTTGCGCGTCCCCGAGGGGAGCGTCTTGTGCCTGCTCGGTCCGAACGGCGCCGGCAAGACCACTGCGGTACGCATCCTGACCACACTGCTGCGACCGGACTCCGGCTCGGCGACCGTCGCAGGCATCGATGTCCTCGGTGAGCCATCCCGTGCGCGAGAGGTGATCGGTGCGTCCGGACAGAACGCGGCAGTCGACGAGTACCTCACCGGGTTCGAGAACCTCGACATGATCGGTCGGCTGTACCACCTCGGCAAGGGGCCGGCTCGCCGGCGAGCTCGGGACCTGCTCGAGCAGTTCAACCTTTCCGAGGCCGGCGACCGGCCGGCGAAGACGTATTCGGGCGGCATGCGCCGTCGCCTCGACCTTGCCGGAGCGCTCGTCGCCGACGCTCCGGTGCTGTTCCTCGACGAGCCGACGACCGGTCTCGACCCTCGCAGCCGAAGCGATCTGTGGGAGGTCATCGGTGGTCTCGTCGAGGGCGGGACCACGCTACTGCTCACCACGCAGTACCTCGAAGAGGCCGAGCGGCTGGCCGACAACATCGTCGTCATCGACCGCGGGGTCGCCATCGCAGAAGGCAGCGCCGACGAGTTGAAGGGCACCGTCGGCGGCGAGAGGCTCGAAGTCGTGGCCGCGCAGGACTCCGACGTCGAGCGCATCCTCGCCGCCATCGGCGGGATGGGTTCCGAGGAACCTGCCGTCGACGGCCGCAAGGTCTGCATCCCGATCATCACCGGATCGAAGGGACTCATGGAGGCGGTGCGCCGACTCGACGAACAAGGCATCGAGCCGAGTGATCTCGCGTTGCGTCGGCCGACGCTCGACGATGTGTTCCTCTCTCTGACCGGCCACGCCGCCGAGGAGACGAACCCGGCCGACGCACCGGCCGCCGACAGCACCGACGACGACGCTCGAAAAGAGAAGGCATCATGAGTTTCGCGATGACCGCCAGCGACGGCTGGACCGTCGCCCGCCGCAACATCTTCCGGATGATGCGCAACCCCGAGGTCGCCATCTGGAGTTCGATCCAGCCGGTGATGTTCATCGTGCTGTTCGTGTACGTGTTCGGCAGCATCCCGACGCCGGCCGACATCCCGTACGAGAAGTACGTGATGGCGGGCATCTTCGTGCAGACCGTGATGTTCAACTCGATGTTGACCGGAGTCGGGCTCGCCGAGGACATCCAGAAGGGCATCATCGACCGCTTCCGGGCGCTGCCGATGGCGCGCTCGGCGGTCCTGATCGGGCGCACGACGAGCGACATCGTCAACGGGTTGGCGCAACTCGTGGTGATGGTGCTCGTCGGGCTCGCCGTCGGCTGGCGAGTCGAGAGCTCGATCCTCGAGGCCGCCGCAGGGCTCGCCCTCGTGCTGCTCGTCGCCTACACGTTCTCCTGGATCTCGGCAGCGATGGGCCTCAGCGTCGGTTCTGTCGAGGCGGCGAACTCCGCAGGGTTCGTGTGGCTGTTCCCGCTGACGTTCGTGTCGAACACGTTCGTCCCCGCCGCGAGCCTCCCCGCCGGCTGGCAGCAGTTCGCCGAGTGGAACCCGATGTCGGCCTTCGTCGGCGCCGTGCGGTTGCTCTTCGGCAACACCGAGCTCCGCTACGAACCCGACGTGTGGCCGCTGCAGAACCCGTTCCTCGCCTCGTTCCTGTGGATCGCGCTGCTGCTGGCGATCTTCGTGCCGCTGTCGGTGCGCCAGTACAAGAAGGCCGCCAGCCACTGACGTCGAGTTGTGCAATCCCGAACTGGAGGTCACAGAACGCGCAATCACGCGTTCTGTGACCTCCAGTCGGACGACGAGGCCGTGAGCTCACGGCTACTACGTTCTCGTGCATGTATCCGGGGGAGTACGCACGAGAGCATCCGGACCAGCCGGCGCTGATCATGGCGACGAGCGGCGAGACGGTCACGTACGCCGAGTTCGAGGACCGGGCGAACCGGCTCGCTCAGCTACTGCGAGCCGCTGGGCTGCGGGCCGGCGACCACGTGGCGATGTTCATGGAGAACCACGTCCGCTACTTCGAGACGATGGCGGCCGCCGAGCGCACCGGCCTCTACTACACATGCGTCAACTCGTACCTCACCGCCGACGAGGTTGCGTTCATCGTCGACGACTGCGACGCCAAGGTGTTCATCACGTCAGCGGCGAAGCTCGACATCGCAACCCAGGCAGCGGCGAGCACACCGAAGGTCGAGGTCTTCCTCGCCGTCGACGTCGACGCCGAGTCGGGTCCCTTCAGCCCGTACGAGGCCGAGATCGCCCGCTACCCGGCCGAGCCCGTCGCCGATGAGACGCTCGGTGCGGCGATGCTCTACTCGTCGGGAACCACCGGCCGACCGAAGGGCATCCTGCGTCCCCAGTCCGGCGCGCACCCGGGCGAGCCACTGCCGGTGATGCAGTTCGTCACGTGGATGTTCGGTTTTCGCCCCGGCATGACGTACCTCTCGCCGGCGCCGATCTACCACTCCGCGCCACAGGCCTCGGTCTCGGCCGCGCTGCGGCTCGGTGCGACCTCGATCATCATGGAGCACTTCGATCCCGAGCAGTTCCTGCAGTGCGTCGAGCGCCACGGCGTCACCCACAGCCAGGTCGTGCCGACGATGTTCAGCCGCCTCCTCAAGCTGCCCGAGGACGTGCGCACGCGCTACGACGTGTCGTCGCTGGAGTGCGTCGTCCACGCCGCCGCGCCGTGCCCCGTACCGGTGAAAGAGGCGATGATCGAGTGGATCGGCCCGATCATCAACGAGTACTACGGCGCCACGGAAGCCAACGGCTTCTCCTTCTGCACGAGTGAGGAGTGGCTCGCCCATCCCGGCACCGTCGGCAAGCCGGTGCTCGGCGAGCTGCTGATCCTCGACGACGACAGCCAACCGGTGCCCACCGGCACACCCGGCACCGTGTGGTTCCGGGGGGCGACGAACTTCGAGTACTACCACGATGCCGAGAAGACTGCTGCCGACCGTGTCACCGACGACGCCGGCACGATGAGCACCATCGGTGACGTCGGTTACGTCGACGAGGACGGCTACCTCTACCTCACCGACCGCAAGACGTACATGATCATCTCGGGTGGCGTGAACATCTACCCGCAGGAGACCGAGAACCTGCTCGTCACGCACCCGAAGGTGATGGACGCCGCCGTGATCGGCGTGCCCAACGCCGACCTCGGTGAGGAGGTCAAGGCCGTCGTCCAACCGATGCCGGACATCGAGCCCGACGACGACCTCACCCGCGAGCTGACAGCGTTCTGCCGCGAGCACCTCGCCCACTACAAGTGCCCTCGCTCGTTCGACTACGAGGCCGAGCTACCACGTCTGCCCACGGGAAAGCTCTACAAGCGGCTCCTGCGCGACCGCTACTGGGGCGACCAGACGAGCCGGATCGTCTGAGCCGCGTCGAGCACCGCTACGGCTGGCAGGTCCAGGGGTTCCAGCCGGCCTCGTTCCACAGCCGGCGGGCGACGTGCGTGTTGACGTTGGCGTCGTAGATCTCGCGCCACCGGTAACCCATCGACTCGACGAGCTGGCGGTGCACGTTGTTGATCTGAAAGAGCCCGTGGTTCGCCCCGTCGGGTGACACGGCGTCCGCCTCGTACCCCGACTCGCATCGGGCCACGGACATCGCGTTGTCCTCTTGGCGGTCGGGGAAGTAGCGCTGCACCGCCGTCCGTGCGACCTGTTCAGGGGTGCAGCCGGAGAAGCCCGTGAGGAGCGTCACTGCGGCG
>JALZNU010000019.1 GCA_030857495.1 Actinomycetota bacterium
GGCATCGCCGTCTTCGCGCAGCGGCTCGGAGAGCGAGAGCGGCTCGGCGGCGAAGCGCAGCGCCTCGGTGACCTTGTCCTCGGGCATCTCCACCTCGCGTGCCAGCTCGGACAGCGTGGCGGGGCGGCCGTACTTCAGCTCGAGGCGCGAGCGCGCCTTCTGCAGCCTGGCGAGCGTGTCGCCGGCATGCACGGGCAGCCGGATCGTGCGGCCCGTGTTGGCGATGCCGCGGGTGATGGCCTGACGGATCCACCACGTGGCGTACGTGGAGAACTTGAATCCCTTGCGCCAGTCGAACTTCTCGACGGCATGCATCAGCCCGAGGTTGCCCTCTTGGATGAGGTCGAGCAGCGGCAGGCCGGACGCCTGGTACTTCTTCGCGATCGAGACGACGAGGCGCAGGTTCGATTGCACGAACTGACGCTCGGCCGTCTCGCCGTTGCGCGCCGTGCGGCGCAGCTCACGGCGGCGGGTGGCGGTGAGGCGTGCCTCACCGGCCAGCTCGACGGCGGCTTCCTTCCCGTTCTCGATGGCCTTGGCGAGTCGGACCTCGTCGTCCTTCGTCAGGAGCGTGTACTGCCCGATGTCGGTGAGGTACAAGCGGACGAGGTCTTCATCGTCGCGTTCGACGCGATCTTTGGCCACTGTGGCTCCTATCTGTCCGCCTGACCACCGGGCGGCGTTCGAGCGATGCCCTCCCCATGGCGGGGGAATGGCGACACGATACCGACGCCGTTGCGGCACTCAACATGGTGCGCGACGAGATTGGCTGCCATCAGGCGTCCGAATGGTGCGGGTCGCTGCATCTCCCGCTGCGATGAGCCCACACGTATCGCTGGCGGGTCGCTGGGGGTCGCTCGCGCATGGTGACGATCCGCGTCGTCGACCAGGGGGATATCCTGGATCCACGTGGTCACGTGCTGGCCACACGACAAGGGAGTCTTCGACACCATGGCCAATCCGCTCCTCAACGATCGAGCGCTCGAGCGAGCCCAGCCCGGCTGGGCGGCGCCGGCCGCGCCCTCCAACACCTGGCCCGCACCGGGGCCCACCCGCACCGCCGACGGGCCTGTGTCCCAATACGAGGGAGCGATGACGGTCTCGGGCACCATCACGGCATCCGCCGTGCTGTTCACGCTGCTGCTCATCAGCGCCGTCTTCGGGTGGAACGCCACCGACACGAACCTCGAGGGTGAGCTGAGCTTCCCCGGCATCGCACTCGTCGGTGTCGCCGTCGGCTTCGGCTGCGTCATCGCCCTCTTCTTCAAACCGCAGTGGGCTCGCGTGCTCGGGCCGGTGTACGCCCTTGCCCAGGGCTTCTTCGTCGGTGCGATCTCGAAGGCATACAACACCTTCAACGACGGCATCGTCCTGCAGGCAGTCGGCGCCACAGCCGCGACGTTCGCGGTGATGCTCGTCCTGCACCGCACCCGGATCATCAAGGTCACCGACCGCTTCCGGCGGATCGTCATCGGGGCGACGATGGGCGTGATGGTGCTCTACCTCTTCACGTTCGTGTTCAGCATGTTCGGGTTCGACGCCGCATTCTTCCGCGAGCCCAACGCGCTTGGCATCGGGTTCAGCATCTTCGTCTGCGGCCTCGCCGCGCTCAACCTGTCGCTCGACTTCGACTTCATCGAGCGCGGTTCCAACTCCGGTCTGCCGAAGCACTTCGAGTGGTACGGCGCCTTCGGGCTGCTCGTCACCGTCGTGTGGCTGTACCTCGAGCTGCTGCGCCTCCTTGCACTGCTGCAGGGTCGCGACTGAGCACGCCCGCTCCCGTCGTCCGCCACCGGATCCTCGGTGGCAGCGACGTCCCGCGCCGGCACCGGGTCGCGGAGGCCGTCGCAGTCGCCGTCGTCGGCGCTGTCGCGGCGGGCGCGACCGGATGGCTGGTCGGGGTCGCGATCCCTGCGGCCGTCGTCGGTCTCGTGCACGGCTGGCTGGCCGGCTACCGGCGGATCTACCCGTGGCGGCGAGCCGCCGGTGTCGCCGCGTTCGTGCTCGATCACTCGTGGGCCCTGTTGACGACGACGGCGTCGGTCCTCAGCCAGGCAGTGAGCTGGGCACGCCGCGACTCCATCTACATCGCCACGCTGAGCGAGCGGCAGGCACGACACGTCTTCGCCGGCGGCTACCGGTTGCGCAAGGGATTCGCCATCACCGTCGGCACCACCGTGTCGGGTCTCGCCGACGCGAGCGAGCGGCGCTGGAAGCTCGTCACCGACCACGAGGACTGCCACGTCTGGCAGGCGCGCCTCTTCGGGCCGCTCTACGTCGTGTTGTACGTGGGGTGGATGATCACCGCAGCGGTGGCCGGCACCGTCATCGCCGTCACCAGGCGCCGACCCCTCGCGGCGACGGTCGAGGCGTTCTCCTACTACAACAACCCGTTCGAGTGGTGGGCGTACAGCCGAGAGGGACGCTGGCCCCCACCAAGACTCGCCGGCCACGTCAAGTGGCGGGGGCCAATCGTGCAGTCGCTCAGCGCGAAGCGAGAAAGCCGAGCAGCGCGGCGTTGACGCCGGCGGGATCCTCTTGCTGGGTCCAGTGACCGACGCCGTCGAGGATGACGATGTCGCGCAGGTTCGGCAGTTCGGCCTGCATCGCCTCGATCCGCTCGGGATGACCGTGGATCACGAGGTCGTTGCTTCCGGCGACGAACAGCGTCGGCATCGTCATCCGGCTCGCCGGGAAGGGGGCGAGGCGCTCGTAGTTGGCGTCGAAGTTGCGGTACCACGACACGGGACCGAAGAACCCGTTCGTGGAAAAGGCGTCGACGTAGGTGTCGAGATCGGCGGACGTCAACCACACCGGGAGGTCGTCGAGGTCCTCGGGAGCGTGCAGTTCGTCGAGCCACCCCGACGTGCCGGCGACGGACCGCTCGACACCGTGGAGCGGGAAGTTGTCACCGCTGGCGGACCACAGGATGTGGTGCAGCGAGCGCCGGATGTCGGCGCTCAGCTCGGCCTCGGCAGGTCCGACGTCTTGGAAGTAGAGGATGTAGAAGAAGTTGTCGCCGTGGATGTGGCGCAGCACCTGCGTCGGCGGCGCCGGCCACGGTGTGAACGGGACGCTCATCGCGACGAGCGAGTTGATCCGCTCGGGATGGAGTCTGGCGAGGTCCCACGCAACGAGCGCGCCCCAGTCGTGACCGACGAGAACGGCGTCCTGTGCGTCGACGTCGTCGAGTAGCCCGAGGAGGTCACCGCCGAGCTCGTCGGTCCCGTAGGCGTCGACGTCGGATGGTGACTCCGAGGTGCCGTAGCCGCGCTGGTCGGGTGCGAGCACGTGGTACCCGGCGTCGGCGAGCGGTCGCATCTGGTGTCGCCATGAGTGCGAGCTCTCGGGGAAGCCGTGGCACAGCAGCACGACCGGGTCACCGCGCCGCCCGGCCTCGACGACGTCGAGGGAGATGCCGTTGGTGGCGATGCGCCGCCGCCGCACCGCATCGTCCCCCCGTTCTGTCATGGCGATTGTTGCCGTTCGAGCCCGATCCGCACGACAGAACGGGCGGCGAGGGCGGCGAGGTCGCGATCGAGCCGACGTCGCACGTCGTCGAGCGCGTCAGCGGTGGGTTCGTCGAGCCGCCAGTCGATCGTCTCCGCGGCATCGACGGCGATGTCGCGCATCGTCGTCAATGCCCGCACGAGCGCACCGAGGCGTTCGTCGACCGTCGATGCGCCGACATCGTCGAAAACGTCGAGGTCGCGGTCCAGGTCGAGGTCGAGGTCGGCTGACGAGCGGGCGGAACCGTCGAGCCAGCCGATGGTCGGCAGCCGTTCCTCGCATCGTGCAGCGATCGCCGCCTGCCGATTCGACAGCGTGGCGAGCGTGCGGGCCAGCTCGGGGGTTCGGTCGTCGCGCGCCCACGTGCCGCTCGCCGCCGAGATCGCGCGACCTCTCTGCGCAACGTCGGTGAGCACCGTCTCGACATCCCGGAGCGTCGACGTCGACATCAGCGCGACGCTGCTCTCGACGCCAACCAGTGAGCCTCGGCGATGCCCAGCTCGGTGGCGGGTGGTGCATCGGCGTGGTACTCGAGCAGCATCGCCCGCCACGGGCCCTGCGCGCTGAGCCGCCCCATCAGGGCGCTGACACCCCACACGACGCGGTCGAGGATGACGAAGCTCGCCGGCATGTTGAGCTTGGAGATGACCTCCCGGTGCGGGCCGTTGAGATCGAGGATGGCGGCCAGGGTGTCGCGCATCCACTCGCGTGAGAACCGGAACTCGTCCACGAGATACGGCTCGTACGGGCGCGACACGTAGTCGAAGACAGCCTCGGGATCGAGCGCGTGGCCCTCTTGCAGAAAGCCGGCGCTCTCCATCGTTGCGACCAGCTGCTCGGGGTCGCGCCGCACCACGACGGCGTCGAGCGTCGGCGACAGTCGCTCCCACTCGCCCGGTTGCCACCGTTTCACGAGCCCGAAATCGAGGAACGTCACGCTGCCGTCGAGGTGGAAGCGGTAGTTCCCAGGGTGGGGGTCGCCGTTGAACGCCCGCAGCCGGCGCACGGAGTGTTGCGCGAAGCGCCAGATGACCTCCGCCGTGCGCTGCTTCGTGTCGGGTGAGGACCGGTCGAGGAACTCGTCCCATGACAGGCCGTCGACCCACTCGGTGGTCAGGACGCGCGCGCTCGACAACTCGGGTACGGGGCGCGGCAGTCTGGCCCACGGATGCCCCGCGTAGTAGCCGGCGAACTCGACCAGGTTGGCGAGCTCGTGTTCGTAGTCGAGCTCCTCACGCATCCGCACACGGAGCTCTTCGACGAAGCCCTGCGCGTCGAGACCGTGCAACGCCAACGCCGAGAACATCCCGTAGAAGACCTCGGCGGAGTCGAGATCGGCTTCGATCGCCTCGCTGATACCCGGGTACTGCACCTTGACCGCGACGTCGTCACCGTCCCGCGTGCGCGCCCGGTGCACCTGGCCGACGCTCGCCGCAGCGTGGGGGAGATCGGTCCACTCGGCGAAGACCCGCTCGGGCGGACCGCCGAGATCCTCGGTGACGACGGCGGCGGCAAGGCTCGGGGCCATCGGTTCGGCGTCAGCTTGCAACGCGGCGAGCGCGCGCTGGGCCTCGTCGGGGAGACCCTCCGCGATGTAGCTGACGAGCTGGCCGACCTTCATCAGCACGCCCTTCATGTCGCCGAGCTCGCGGGCGACGTCCTCTGCGCTGCGAATCGCGAACTGCGCGTCGAGCTCGGCGCGTCGCTCCTCCGGAGTCGCCAGACGGCGGATCCGCGTGGCGACGAAGCGGGACGTGTTACGCGCCGTCAGACGCCACACGCGCATCGCCCGCTTCGTGCGCGTGTCAGCGAGTGCCGAGGCAAGCGCCGTCGCCGCGGCGACGGCACTGACACTGCCGGCGGCGACCGCGGCGAGGCGTGAGCGCCTCATCGCGCGTCGCCGTCGTCACCGGGGTCGCCGACGTCGTCGTGCACCTCGGGTCGTGGCGCGTCGCGTCCCGGCTCGTTCGCCGAGTCGGGGTCACGATCGTCGCCGCCGGCCACCGGCACGGGCTGGGTGACATCGGTCCAGAACGAACCGTCGTCGAGACGCTCGAGCGTGCGTTCCGCCTCGACGAGGTCTCGCTCGATGCCGTCGAGGTCGTCGGGATCCACAGAACCGAGAGTATCTGGCGAATCCCTGCCAGATCAGCGCGTGGCTCGCGCCGTCCAAGGCGCGTCGCCTACGCTCACGCCTCGTGGGGTTCCTTCGCCGGCGGATGCGCGACGCCGGGTGGCAATGGCGAGATCTTCCGACCGGGCTGGTGATGATCGCGCCGTCGGCGCTCGTACTCGGAGCGTTCCTCGTCTACCCGTTGGTGAAGACCGTCTCGCTCGGTCGCCAGCGGTGCAACGAGTCGGCGACGCGCTGCGTCACCACGGGGTGGGATCAGTACAGCGACGTGTGGCGCAGCGAGGAGTTCCAGCAGGCTCTGTGGGTGACCGGCAAGTTCACGCTGCTCGTCGTGCCGATCGGGCTCGCACTCGGCATAGCCCTTGCGATGCTCGCCGACCGCTACCTGCGCGGCATCGGCATCTTCCGCGCGATCTTCTCCTCCACCGTGGCGACGTCGGTGGCTGTGGCGAGCCTGATGTGGTTCTTCTTGCTGCAGCCCGACGTCGGCGTCATCCCCAACATCGGCTGGGTGGAGGACCTGTTCGGCGTCGTGAAGGAGCCGGGACTGCTGCGCGACCCGGGCACCGCGCTGACGTCGGTTGCGATGTCCAGCGTGTGGGCAGGGCTCGGCTTCACGTTCATCCTCGTGACGGCCGGGTTACAGGGAATCCCCGCTGACCTGCACGAGGCAGCAGCGATCGATGGCGCCGGCGGGTTCCGTCGCTTCTGGAGCGTGACGCTGCCGATGCTCGGGCCGACGCTGCTGTTCGTGGTCGTGGTGCTCACGTCCCGTGCCTTCCAGGCATACGGCGAGATCGACCTGTTGACCGATGGCGGGCCCGACCCGCAGCAGTCGACGACCACGGTGACGTACCTTGTGTACGGCGATTCGTCGGTCGTGCGCAGCGATGCGGGGCTGCAGGCGACGACGGCCGTCTGGTTGTTCGTCATCCTGCTCGTGCTCGCCGCACTGCAGCTGCGCGGCTTCGGCAGGAGGGTGCACTATGGCGACTGAGCACCAGGGCCTCGAGATCGACCGCGTCACCGGCTGGCGGATGGCGCCGCGCTACGCCCTGCTCGTCGTCGTCAGCGCCATCGTGCTGTTCCCCGTGTACACGACGGTGATCGCCTCCCTGAAGCCGGGCGACAAGGTGCTTGACAGCCCGCTCGTGCCCGACTCGTTCACGCTCGACGTGCTGCGCAACGCATGGGAACGCGGCAACCTCGATCGCTACCTGCTCAACAGCGCAGTCGTCGCCCTCGTGGTGACGTTCATGCAGGTGGTCACGGCCGTTCTCTCGGCGTACGCCTTCTCGTTCCTGCACTTCCCGGGGCGCAACGTCATCTTCTTCGCCTTCCTCGCCACGTTGCTGATCCCCATCGAGGCGACATTGGTGGTGAACTTGCAGACCATCGACTCACTCGGCTGGAAGAACTCGTACCAAGGACTCGCCGTGCCGTTCCTCGCCACGGCGTTCGGCACGTTCCTGATGCGCCAGGTGTTCCTGCAGCTGCCCCGCGACATGCGTGACGCCGCCACCATCGACGGTGTCGGTCATCTCGGGTTCCTGCGCCACGTGGCGATCCCGCTCGTACGGCCTACGATCGGCGCGATGGCGCTGTTCGCGTTCTTGTCGACGTGGAACATGTATCTCTGGCCGGTGCTCGTCGCCGACGAGGAGGAGTGGCGCACCGTGCAGAGTGGACTGAAGCAGCTTGCAGCGGCGGGCATCGACGAGCCCAACCTGATCCAGGCCGGCACGGTCATCGCTGCGATCCCGGTAGCCGCCGTGCTGCTGATCTTCCAGCGCCAACTCGTGCGCGGTCTCACCGCAGGCGCGGTGAAGGGATGAGCGCGTTCGTGGCACGACGCCGGCGGCTGGCGATGGTGGTCGCGTTCGCTGCGGTCGTGGCCGCCGCCTGCTCGTCGGGTGACCCGATCCTCGATGCCGGCATCGACCCCACCACCCCAACGCCGCCACAGACGGCCGCGCCCGGCGAGACGTTGCCACCCACCATCCCTGCGACCACCACGACGACGCCGTTCGCCGATCTGCCAGAGTGCCCCGTGGACGCGCTCGGTGACGGCGACGACCCAGTGGAGTTCACGTACTGGCACGGGCTGGGGGGCGAGAGCGAGGAGGCGCTGAAGGATCTCGTCGCCGGGTACCACGAAAGCCAGGACCGGGTCAGGGTGCGGTTGCAGAACCAGGGCGGCTACAACGAGACGATCGACAAGTACCTGGGGAGCGGCGCCGACGGGCGGCCCGAGCTGGTGCTGATGCCCGAGTACATGCTCGCCCAGATGGTCGATTCGGAGTCGGTCGTCCCTGCCGACGTCTGCGTCAACGAGTCGGACTTCGACATGTCGGCATTCCTGCCGCGGGTGCGAAGCGCCTACGTGACGGGCGGCGTTCTGTGGGGGATGCCGTTCAACGTGTCAGGACCTGTCCTCTACTTCAACAAGAAGATGTTCCTCGAGGCCGGACTCGATCCCGACAAGCCGCCCGAGACGCTGAAGGAGATCCGTCGTTACTCGCGACGCCTCGTCGACAGCGGCGCGTCCGGGACGGGGATCGCGCTCGACTCCGGCCAGGACAACGGCGGCGGCTGGTTCCTCGAGCAGTGGTTCGCCAAGGGTAAGAAGCTGTACGCCGACAACGCCAACGGCCGCTCGGCGCCCGCCACGCAGGTGCTCTACGACGACCAGTTCGGCGTCGACCTGCTGACCGGCGTGCGCAAGCTCGTCGACGACGGGCTCGCCGCCCACGTCGGGGCGAACCCGTCGGGGTACGACTCGTTCCTGAAGCTCGCCGATCCGAAGCGGCCGGCGGCGATGACGATCGGCACGTCGGCCGCGCTCGGAACGCTCATCACGACGCTCGACGGCGGGCTCGTGCCGGGGATCACGTCGGACCAGTTCGGCGTCGGCCCGATGCCGGGTCCGGCGACGCAGCCCGGTGTGCTGCTCGGCGGGGCGTCGCTGTACGTCGTCGCCGACAAGGGCGACGAGCAGACGGCGGCTGCCTGGGACTTCGTGCAGTACTCGGTGTCGGCCGAGGTGCAGTCGACGTGGGCGTCGCGCACCGGGTACGTGCCCGTGCGCAGCGATGCGATCGACATCGAGCCGCTGCGTTCGACGTACGACGACGACCCGCGCTTCAAGGTCGCCTACGACCAGCTCAACGCCTCGACCGAGGATCCCTCGGCCTTCGGTCCCGTCATCGGTCCGCTGCGCGAGATCCGGGCGACGAACTCCAACGCCGTCGGGGCGATCCTCAACGGCGCCGATCCGGCGACCGAACTGGAGAAGGCCGCCTCACAGGCCAACCGCCTCATCCGCAACTACAACACCCTCAACAACTGACCGCCGCGCCCGTCGCCCCGGTCCACCACCGTCTGGGCGGGATTTCTCCCACAACACGGTCTGGGCGGGAACTTTGCCAACTGCTGACAGATTCGCCGCCCAGAGCGTCGCAGCTTCCGGGATCGTCGCGGTCGAGCGCCTCATCGGGCCATGGATCTTCGTCTCATCGAGTCGTTCGCCAGCCGCCATCACGGTGTCGTGACGATCACCGCTGCGCAGCACGCTGGCATCAGTCCCAGCACTTGGTACCGCGCGCACGATCGCGGCCTGGTGGAGCGGATGTACCCGGGTGTCGCTCGCATCGTCGGCAGCGAGCCGACGCGCCTGCAACGCCTGATCGGCGCCGTGCTGGCCTCGGGACCGGACGCGCTCGCCTCCCACCGCACCGCGGCGGCGCTGTGGGGGATCCCCCGCCCTGGCGACGATCCGGTCGACGTCATCTTGCCGATCCGGACACACGAGGCGGACCTCGGTCCGGAAATCGTCGTCCATCGCCCTCGGGATCGGCGTGATCTCGCGCCTGCACGCCGGATGTGCATCCCCACCACGAACATCGTGCGGACCTTGTGCGATCTCGGCGCCGTCGACCCGTCGGCCATGCCGGGCGCCGTCGGACACGTGCTGTCGGCGAAGCTGGCGTCGGTTCGAGCGCTCGACGACGGCGTCGCCCGTCACTCCGGACCCGGGCGCACCGGGATCGTCGCCTTCCGCAACGCCCTCCAGGGTTGGCTGCTCGAGGGTCGGCCGGCGGACAGCGTGCTCGAACTGGCGATGCGGGATCTCGTCGCGCGTTTCCACCTTCCCGCCGTCGAGTTCCACCCGGTCGTGAGCGACTACGAGGTGGACTTCCGGATCGTCGGTTCGCCGATCCTCATCGAGTGCGACGGATGGGCGACGCACGGGCTCGACCACGTCACGTTCGAGCGTGACCGGGCCAGAGACGCAGCGCACACCGTGGCCGGGTTCGTCACCCTGCGGTTCACGTATGCAGCGATCGTTCGGCGCCCCGCCGCCACGGCGTCCCGCATCCGCGAGGCAGTCGCCCGCTGGGCGCCACATCTCCTCGTCGCGTGACGAGACCCGGCCGGCCTCCGGTCCGGGTCGTCGGTCTGGGCGGGATCCCTTTCAGCAGGTGGAACGGATCCCGCCCAGACCGTGTCGTGGGACGAATCCCGCCCAGACGGTGGTGGGGTGGATCGTGGGGGATGGGGCATAGGGTCGAGGGTCATGGCTACCCCTTTCCCTGCGCTCGATGGCTCGGCGCCACGACAGCAGAAGTTCTCAGAGGCGCCCGAGATGGGCATCGATCCCTCCAAGCGCTACTCCGCCACGCTCGACACGTCGCTCGGCGAGATCGTCATCGCGCTCGACGCTGCGAAAGCGCCGTCGACCGTCAACAACTTCGTCTTCCTCGCCCTGCAGCACTACTACGACGGCGTCATCTTCCACCGCATCATCAACGGGTTCATGTGCCAGGGCGGCGACCCCACCGGCACCGGCCGTGGTGGACCCGGCTACAAGTTCGCCGATGAGCTCCCGCGCCAGGGCGAGTACCAGATCGGCTCGGTGGCCATGGCCAACGCCGGGCCCAACACGAACGGCAGCCAGTTCTTCCTCGTCTCCGGCGCCTCTGGCGTCGGCCTGCCGCCCCAGTACAGCCTGTTCGGTCAGATCGTGAAGGGCCTCGACGTCCTCGACCAGATGCAGCGGGTCCCCACCGCCAGCGGCGACAAACCGAAAGACGACGTCGTCATCAACGCTGTCGCGATCACCGTCGCCGACGACTGATGCGTCCCGTTCGTTCTGGAGGCCGCCGAACGCGTTATCCCGCGATTTCCCGCCTCCAGTTCGGATGATGGGCGCACTCGACGGACGCTCGGCGATCGTCACCGGCGCCGGCCGGGGGATCGGGGCCGCGATCTCGAGGGCGCTCGACGCCGCCGGGGCGCGTGTCGCCCTCGTTGCCCGCTCACGTGACGAGCTCGACGTCGTCGCTGCGTCGCTCGCCCATGATCCCGTGGTCGTCGTCGAGGACCTCGGCGAGCCGGACGGGCCCGCTCGCGCCGCCGCCGAAGCGCTGGCTGCGTTCGGCGGGAGGGTCGATGTCCTCGTCAACAACGCAGGCGTCGCCCTGCGCGTCGACAGCCATACGCTCACCGCGGCCGATGTCGACCACGTCTGGAACGTCAACGTCCGCTCGGCGCTGCTGCTCAACGCCGCGGTCCTGCCGGCGATGCTCGAGCGGCGCAGCGGCTCGATCATTTCGATCAGTTCCATCAGCGGGCTGCGTGGGGCGCCGCGCCGCAGCGTCTACGCCGCGAGCAAGGCAGCGCTCGACGGGATGATGCGCTCGCTGGCGATGGAGTACGGGCCCCAGGGGATCCGTGCCAACAATGTCGCGCCGGGCGTGGTCGAGACCGAGATGTGGCACGAGAACCTCGCCAAGCCCGGCGTTGCCGACGCCGTACTCGGCGTGATCCCGACACGCCGTCTCTCGACGCCTGCCGAGATCGCCGACGTCGTGACGTTCCTCGCCTCCGACGCCGCGAGCGCGATCACCGGCGAGGTGATCTCCGCCGACGGTGGCATCCATGCCACGGTCAACCTGTGGCCGATGGTGTGACCGCCGATCATCGTTCGCTCGCTCCGCTCGTCGAGTTCTCTTCAGATCCACCAGACCATGAATGTTCTGGATGGAGGCATACTCAAGTCCCTGTCGAGCAAGCTGACGCACACGGACATCGTCGTGCTTCTCGGTCGGCGTGTTTGCCCCCACTTACCACGGCCGCTTCGCCGAGTTCTCCGGCATCGACGCCCATCCTCGCCCGGTGCAGCAACCGCTCCCGGTGGTCGTCGGTGGGCACGCGCCGCCGGCATTCCGTCGGGCCGTCGCCAACGGACACGGCTGGTACGGGTTCGCGCTGCGTCCCGACGACGTGCGGACCTGCGTCGACGGTTTGCGGCGAGCGCCGGGCAGATCGAGCGCCCGGCCGGGCTCGGCGAGTTGGAGATCAGCGTCACGCCTCGCGGGCGCCTCACGTCGGAGACCGCTGCGGCCTTCGCCGAGGCCGGCGCTGACCGCCTCGTCGTCACCCCGCCGCTCGCCGGTGACGCACGGCCGACCATCGAACAGTCACTCGAGGCCATCGGTACGCTGTAGCGGCCGCTGTGCTGATGAGAGGGCGACGGATCGTCGGCGGCGTCGTGCAGGTTGGGAGCTCACCAGTACGATCACGGGGGGTCCCGTCCATCGACCGAATGGGGAGAGATGATGGCGAACATCGTGCGTGCGGCCGTGCTGCAGACCGACTGGGCAGGCACCAAGGATGCGATGACCGACAAGCACGAGGAAGCGGCGCGCGAAGCGGCCGCCGACGGCGCGCAGGTCATCTGCTTCCAGGAGCTGTTCTACGGCCCGTACTTCTGCCAGGTGCAGGAGACGAAGTACTACGACTACACCGAACCGATCCCCGACGGCCCGACGACGCAGCGCTTCTGCTCGCTCGCCAAGGAGCTCGGCATGGTGATGGTACTGCCGATGTACGAGGTCGAGCAGGCGGGGTTGTACTACAACACGGCGGCGGTCGTCGACGCCGACGGCACCTACCTCGGCAAGTTCCGCAAGCAGCACATCCCGCAGGTCAAGGGCTTCTGGGAGAAGTTCTACTTCCGTCCCGGCAACGGCGGGTACCCGATCTTCGAGACGGCGATCGGCAAGGTCGGCGTCTACATCTGCTATGACCGCCACTTCCCCGAGGGCTGGCGGGCACTCGGGCTCAACGGTGCCGAGATCGTGTTCAACCCCTCGGCGACGCACCGCGGCCTGTCGGAGTACATCTGGCGCGTCGAGCAGCCGGCGGCGGCGGTGGCCAACATGTACTACGTCGGAGCGATCAACCGTGTCGGCATCGAGGCCGACATCGGCGACAACGACTTCTACGGGCAGAGCTACTTCGTCGACCCCGAGGGCAAGTTCGTCGGCGACGTCGGCGACGCCTACAAGCCCGATTTGATCGTGCGCGACCTCGACTTCGACAAAATCAAGGAGGTCCGCGACCGGTGGGCCTTCTACCGCGACCGCCGCCCAGACGCCTACGACGAGCTGGTAGAACGGTGACACGCACGCTGATCCAAGGCGGGATGATCGTCAGCGCCACCGGGCGATCGGACGCCGACGTGCTGATCGACGGCGGGACGATCGCCGCCGTGCTCGCCCCCGGCCAGGCCGAGGAGCTCGGCATCGTTCGCGATGCCGGCGACGTCACGGTCGTCGATGCGACCGGCAAGTACGTGATCCCCGGCGGGGTCGACGTGCACACCCACATGGAGCTGCCCTTCGGGGGCACGGCGGCGTCGGACACGTTCGAGACCGGCACGATCGCCGCCGCGTGGGGAGGTGTGACCACGATCGTCGACTTCGCGGTGCAACGAACCGGCGAGTCTGTGCAGGACGGCCTCGCCGAGTGGCACCGCAAGGCGGACGGCAACTGCGCGATCGACTACGGCTTCCACCAGATCATCGGGGGTGTCGACGAGGAGTCGCTGAAGGCGATGACCTATCTCGTCGACCACGAGGGCATCACCAGCTTCAAGCTGTTCATGGCGTACCCGGGCGTGTTCT
>JALZNU010000020.1 GCA_030857495.1 Actinomycetota bacterium
GGACCCTGCTCGAGGAGGCGTCGATGCCCGTTGCCAGCATCGTTGCCGTCACGACCTACGTCGTGGCCGCACCCGACCTCGAAGACCGCCTGGCGGCCGTGATGGACGAGCGTGACCGTTTCATGGACTCGCACCTGGCGGCATCGACCCTGATCACGGTGCCACGGCTGGTTCGCGAAGAGTGGTTCGTCGAGATTGTGGTGATCGCCGCCCGCTGACTGGCACGGCGAGGCGCGTGCGTACGATCGGGACGAGCGGCAGTGTCGCCCGGAGGTCCGCGATGAGCAAGAAGTCCAAGACGGCCGTCCTCGAACACGAGGAGGCCGACCAGGCCGTCCACCAGCACCCACGCAAGATCAAGACAAAGGAGTACGAGGACGAGCTCGCGCGCCTGCAGAGTGAGCTGGTCAAGCTCCAAGAGTGGGTTCGTCGCGAGAAGCTGAAGGTGTGCGTGCTGTTCGAGGGTCGCGACGCGGCCGGCAAAGGCGGCGTGATCAAGCGCATCGCCGAGCAGACGAACCCGCGGGTCGTGCGCGTCGTGGCGCTGCCGGCGCCCACCGAGCGCGAGCGCACCCAGTGGTACTTCCAGCGGTACGTGTCCGAGCTCCCCGCCGGCGGGGAGATCGTGCTGTTCGACCGCAGCTGGTACAACCGGGCCGGCGTCGAGCGCGTGATGGGGTTCTGCACGGACGAGGAGTACAACGAGTTCCTCCGTGCCGTGCCGGAGTACGAGCGGATGCTGCAGAACTCCGGGATCATCCTGATCAAGTACTGGTTCTCGATCAGCGACGCCGAGCAGGAGAGACGCTTCCTCGGGCGCACGCGCAACGCCGAGAAGCGCTGGAAGTTGAGTCCGATGGATCTCGAGTCGCGGGCCCACTGGGCCGACTACTCGCGCGCGAAGGACAAGATGTTCGCCCACACCGACACGAAGTGGTCGCCGTGGTGGGTCGTCGCCGCCGATGACAAGAAGCGGGCGCGGCTCAACTGCATCAGCCATCTGCTGTCGATGATCCCCTACCAAGATGTCAGCGGCGAGCAGCTCGAGCTGCCGCCGCGGCAGGAAGACGACTACACGCGCCCGCCGATGTCGGAGCAGAACTTCGTGCCCGAACACCTCTCGTGAACGCCGTACGCTGGGGCGATGGCCGGAGACCCTGACGCAGACGGCGTGAGGCGGACAGACTCGGGGATCGAGATCAAGCCGAGCTACTCCGCCGCCGATCTCGACGGGTTCGACGCCCCCGCGGCCCTCGGCGAACCGGGCCACCCGCCGTTCACCCGCGGCATCTACGAATCGATGTACCGCGGTCGGCTGTGGACGATGCGCCAGTACGCCGGGTTCGGGACGGCGGAGGAGACCAACAAGCGCTTCAAGTTCCTCCTCGCCGCCGGGCAGACGGGACTGTCATGTGCCTTCGACCTGCCGACGCAGATGGGCTACGACTCCGACCACCCGCGTGCGGAGGGCGAGGTGGGCAAGGTGGGCGTCGCCATCGACTCCATCGACGACATGCGCCGTCTCCTCGCCGACCTCCCGCTCGACGAGGTGACGACGTCGATGACGATCAACTCGACGGCGTCGGTGCTACTGCTGCTGTACGAGTTGGTGGCCGAAGAGCAGGGCGTGGCGAGCGACAAGATCTCGGGCACGATCCAGAACGACCTGCTGAAGGAGTACATCGCCCGCGGCACGTACATCTACCCGCCGCGGCCGTCGATGCGGGTGATCACCGACATCTTCGGCTACTGCGCGGAGCACGTCCCGCGCTGGAACACGATCTCGATCTCCGGCTACCACATCCGCGAGGCCGGCTCCACCGCCGTGCAGGAGATCGCGTTCACGCTCGCCAACGCGATCGCCTACGTGCAAGCCGCTGTCGACGCCGGGCTCGACGTCGAGCAGTTCGCGCCACGTCTGAGCTTCTTCTGGAACGGACACAACCACTTCTTCGAAGAGGTCGCCAAGTTCCGAGCGAGCCGCCGGATGTGGCATCGCATCATGACCGAGCGCTTCGGAGCCACGAGCGACCGCGCGACGATGATGCGCTTCCACACCCAGACCGGCGGTTCGACCCTCACGGCCCAGCAGCCGCTGAACAACGTCGTGCGCGTCGCCGTGCAGTCGCTGGCCGCGGTGCTCGGCGGCACCCAGAGCCTGCACACCAACGGCTTCGACGAGGCGCTCGGGTTGCCCACCGAGACCGCAGCGCGCATCGCGCTGCGCACCCAGCAGATCGTCGGCTACGAGGCCGGCGTCACCGAGACGGCCGACCCGCTCGCCGGCTCCTATTACGTCGAGTCGCTCACCGACGAGGTCGAACGTCTGGCGTGGGAGTACATCGAACGCATCGACGCGATGGGCGGCGCCGTCGCCGCCATCGAGGCTGGCTACCAGATGGACGAGATCGAGCAGGCCGCCTACGAGTACACGAAATCGATCGACGACGACGAGCGCGTCATCGTCGGCGTCAACAAGTTCACCGTCGCCGACGACCCCGATCCCGATGTCTTCCCCAGCGATCCCCTCCTCGAACGCGGCCAGCGAGAGCGCCTCGCCGCGCTGCGCGCCGAGCGCGACCAGGCCGAGGTCGACGCCGGCCTCGACAACCTGCGCGCCGCCGCCCGAGGTAGCGACAACGTCCTCTATCCGATGAAGGACGCCCTGCGCGCCCGCGCCACACTCGGCGAAGTCTCCGACGCCCTGCGAGAGGTCTTCGGCACCCACACGCCGTAACTCTGGCGGGCTCGTCGTCCGCTTCGCTTTCTCCTCGCGCCGCGTGCGTCTCGTCGCTGGCGCTTCCCTCGACGCATGACGACACGTCGCTCGGGTGGTTCGGCGGCCGTGAATGCTGCGGGCTCGTCGGCCGCTTCGCTGCGCTCGCTTTCTCCTCGCGCCGCGTGCGTCTCGTCGCTGGCGCTTCCCTCGACGGGTACACAGAGGGTGTGACACAGCAACTCGACGCCGACGCGACGGGCTCGAACGAGGCACTCGCGCTCCGCATCGAACGAGCCTGGGCCGCAAACATGGTGGCGATGGCCAGCGCGCTCGCTGCGTCAGATCCGTCGTGGCGCACGGACACGTTCCCGCTCGCCGACGGGCACGCCGTCTTGCTCGGTGCCGGTCAGTACGTCAACCGCGTGCTTGCGGCGGGCCTCCAGCGAGAGGTCACCGACGCCGATCTCGGCCGGCTCGAACGCCGGAGCGCGACGGTGGGGGTCGTCCCGGCGTTCGAGGTGAGCGAGCTCACCATCCCATCGGTGCGCGGCCGGCTGCTCCGGCGTCGCTACCGCCCGGCCAGCACGACGACCGCCCTCGCTCGCCGCATCGACGCGCATGAACCGACGCCGCCTCCCGATCCGACGATCCTGACCGAGGCGGGCGTCGAGGTGTCCCTGTCCGACTGGCAGGCGGCCACGGCCATCGGCTGGGGCCACGTCGAAGACGCCGCGCGGCGGACGAGCGATGCGTACGCCGCGGTGGCGAGTCGGGTCGAGCATCCCGGCTTGTTGCTCGCACGTTCGGCTGACGACGGACGGGTCGTCGGCTGCGCCATGCTCTCGATCCGCGACGGCATCGCCACCTTGGGTGCGATGGTGACGTTGCCGGGTGAGCGGGGGCGCGGCGTGCAGACCGCGCTGACCGCCTATCGGCTCCGGCTCGCCGCCGACGCCGGCTGCGACGTGGCGACGTCGCAGGCGAGCAGCGGCGCGTCACTGCGCAATCTGCGACGACTCCGGTTCGCGGTCACCCACACGAAGACCACGTTCAAACGTGACGGTCGCGCCAGCGGTGACGGAGGTGGCCGCTCCGCCGGTTCGGGCGGCGCAGGGTAGGGTGGCGCTTCCGGGACGAGTCGCCTCGCTTGTGATGGACGGCGTTTGCGCTGCCGCTCCGTGCAAGCTCGACGCCTCGACCTGTAGGAGTCGAGGAGGCACCGATGAGTGGGAAGTCGCCACAGAAGGCCGCAGCGAAGAAGCCGGGCAAGTCGCTGAAGGAAAAGCGGCAGGCCAAGCGTGAGAAGAAGGAACGCCGCCCGTCGCTGGGCGGTGGTGGCTGACGCATGGCGAGCGAAGGAGCGGGTAAGCGCCAGCGCGAGCGGGATCGTCTCGACAAGGCGAAGCGCAAGCAGCTGCGCAAGGTCGAACGCCTCGCGGCGGCCGCAGATCGCGACGCCGACGTGACGCCGAGCTCGCAAGAAGAGGTCGTCGCCGAGCTCGCCGACCTGCATTCCCGGTTCGCCGAGGGCACCGTGTCACCTGAGGACTTCGAGTCCGAGAAGGCCGATCTCGCCCGACGACTTCAGGTCGACTGACCGACACGCGTCTCGAGTGGCTCGCCGGCGCGCCGACGGACCAACGCGCTGACAGGACGTCGACTCAGCGAGGCGCGCGTGCGCGGCTTCGGCTGCGTCCGTTCCGGTTACGCCCGCCGCGACGCGAGCGCGTGTCACGGTCGGGGCGATCGCGCCCACCCTCGCTGCCGTCTCGCCGATCGCCGACGGGTCGCTGGTCGCCATTGGGTCGCTGATCGCTGACCCGTCGGTCGCTGCCGTTGCGCCGGTCGCTTCCGACTCGTCCACTGCGATCGACTCGCGGGCTGCGGTTCTCTCGCCGATCGTCACGACTGCGACCGTCGCGCCGATCGTCTCGGCCGCGTCGGGGTGCCGAGGTCACCGTCGTCGTCGACGGTGAGTAGGTCGCCGCAGGCGCCGGGGCGACGTTCGTCCGTGGGGGGTTGCGTCTCGTGGCGTCATCCGGACCGCCGGCGAGCTGGGACAGGAACCGGTCTCCGGGGCGCACCGCCGTCGCCGTCGGCGTGATGCCCGCAGCCTTCGTCATCCGCTGGACGTCGCGAGACTGCTCGGGCGTGGCGAGCGTGACCACCACGCCGCGGGCACCCGAGCGCGCAGTGCGGCCGGAGCGGTGCAGGTACGCCTTGTGCTCGGCGGGCGGGTCGACGTGCACGACGAGCGAGATGTCGTCGACGTGGATGCCGCGGGCGGCGATGTCGGTGGCGACGAGCACCGGTGAGCTGCCCCTGCTGAACGACTCGAGGTTGCGCTCGCGCGCCCCCTGGGAGAGGTTGCCGTGCAGGTCGACCGCGGGAATACCCGATGTCGTGAGCTGGCGAGCGAGCTTGCGTGCGCCGTGCTTCGTGCGGGTGAACAGCAGCGTCCGGTCCGAGCTCGCCGCCAGGTCGTGGATGATCGCCCGCTTGTCGGCCGCTGCGATCGACAGCACGTGATGATCGATGAGCGGTGCCTCGTCGGGCTCCGTGTCGAGTTCGTGCGTGACGGCGTTCGTGGTGTGGCGCCGCACGAGCCCGGCGACGGCACCGTCGAGCGTCGCCGAGAAGAGCATGCGCTGCCCGCCGGCAGGCGTGAGGTCGAGAAGGCGGCGCACCGCCGGCAGGAACCCGAGATCGGCCATGTGGTCCGCCTCGTCGAGCACGGTCACCATGACGTCGCCGAGCGAGCAGTGTCGCTGACCGATGAGGTCCTCGAGCCTGCCGGGGCAGGCGATCAGGATGTCGACACCGCCGCGGAGCGCGGCAACCTGGCGGCCCTGGCCGACGCCGCCGAAGGCCGTGGTGCACGACAGCGACATGGCCTTGGCCAGCGGGGTGATCGCGGCCGCGACCTGCGTCGCCAGCTCTCTCGTCGGCACGAGCACGAGCGCACGTGGCCGACCCGGACGGGTGCGGCCGGACGCCGCGAGCGCGGCGACGACGGGGACGCCGAAGGCGATCGTCTTGCCGCTGCCGGTCTTGGCGCGGCCGAGGACGTCACGCCCTGCGAGGGAATCGGGGATGGTTGCGGCCTGGATCGGCCGAGGGTCGTCGATGCCGGTGCGGGCAAGCGCGCGCACGATCGGCTGGGGCACGCCGAGCTCGGCGAAGCCGGCTGCGCGCGCCGCGGCACGTGAGGGGTCGAGGGTGTGCATGGTGGGGGAGACCTTTTCGTTCGTGTGCTGGGGGTGGTGGCCGCTGATGCAAGACGAGACGTCGATCGGCCATCGGGCCCGCTCGGAGGCGGGAGACAACACCCAGGCGCATGATGCGCCGCACTGAGACCGCGGGGTCCGTTTGGGATCACCGCAATCGACAAGGCTACCCGAACACCCGCGCGACTACTCTCCCGCTCACTCAGAGCGGGTTGCGGGCGGCGTCAGGTGAGTCCGACGGAGGGGAGCCACCAGTCGAGGATCGCGTCGATGCCGGCGCGTTGGCGCTCGGCGTTGTTCGCCGCGTCGGCGCGCACCGTGTCGACGTCGGTGCCGGCCTCCTGCAGGCTCGCCTCAGCGCCGTCACGGTCGAGGTCGAGCCAGTTGTCGATCATCGCCACCGTCACCTCGGGGTGGAACTGCAGCGCAAGGTTGCGGCGCAGCGTGAACGCCTGCGGACCGGCGTCGCTGACGGCGAGCAGCTCTGCGCCGTCGGGCACCGTGCACACGTCGTAGTGCCACTGCATCCAAGGGCCCTGCGGGATTCGCGCGGCGTCGAACGTCTCGATCGTCGAGTACCCCACCTCGGGTGCGCCGGCCCGGTACACCTTGCCGCCGTGCGCCGCCGACAGCGCCTGCGCCCCGAAGCAGACGCCGAGCACCGGGAGGCCGGCGGCGTCGGCATCGCGCAGCAGGTCGAGCTCGCGGACGATCCACGTACCGACCTGCTCGTCGTCATACAGCGTGTAAACGGCGCCGAGCGGGACGACGAGGTCGAACCCGTCGAGCGGCGGGAAGTCGTCCGTGAAGGTGGCGTCGTGCACGCTGCGTCCCATCGCCAGCTCCTGCGACGTCACGTCGCGAGCCTCGAGGGCTTCGCCCAGCAAGCCCGCGCGCGAACCCGGGTCATGTTGCAGGATCAGTGCACGCACGGGGTCACGCTAGTGGCGCGCCCGACGTGACGCCCGGTGACGGCGAAGTAGCGTCGCCGCGGTGCCCGAGCCCACCGTCGCCGAGACGCCGCCGGTGAGGGAGCGCGCGAAGGACGCTCGCAAAGGGGCGTCGCGGCGGCGCGACCTGCTCGCCATCGGGGCGACCCTCATCGTGCTCGCGCTCGGCGCGATCGTCGCCTCGGCCGGTCCGGTCGACACGTTCGAGGAGGGTACGGGCGGCATCGACATCGACGTCGACAACGAGGACGAGCAGCCGCCGCCTGCGTCGGCGCCACCACCCGAGGAGGCAGAACCCCCACCCGAGGACCCCGACCCGATGTGGGCGCGCATCGTGCGTCTCGTCGTGTTCGCGCTGCTCGCCGCGGCGGTCATCTCCGCCATCGTCCTCATCGCGAGGTCGTGGTTGCGAGAGCGCGATGCCCGGCGCACGCGAAAGGCGGCGATCGCGGCGGGCGAGTTCGCCGCACCGAGCGCTCATGAGGAGCTTGCCGCCGCGCTCGACGAGGGACTGCGCGAGCTCGATCGGTTGCCCGTGGAGGACGCCATCGTCCGCTGCTGGGTGCGTCTCGAGGTGGCTGCCGCAGAGGCCGGCGTCGGCCGGCGCACCTGGGAGACTGCGACAGAGCTGACGGTGAGAGTGCTGCAGGCACACCACGTGTCCGAACCGGCGATCCGGCGGTTGCTGTCGCTCTACGGCGAGGCACGCTTCTCGCAGCATCAGCTCGACGAGTCGGCGAGAGGCGAGGCACGCCGGTCGGTCGAGCAGCTGCGTGACGAGCTGGCGGCGACGCGGTTCGAGGCGTTCGCGACGGCCGCAGAGCCGTCCCCGCCGTGAGCTCAGGTCGGATGCGGCGGGCACGACGCTGGTTCTCGAGCGGGCGCAGCGAGCCCGGCGTCGTCGCTGCCGGCGTGGGGGCGGGGATCCTGTTCGCCATGGGAGCGGCGCTGATCGGCTGGTCGTCGCGGCTCGAGGTCGTGCTGACCGTCGGTGTCGCAGCGGCGCTGGCGGTGTTCGCCGTACACGCCCTGCGCGGCGCGGTCGACCCGCTCGGTTGGTCGCTACCGACATCGCACGACGATCCCGTCTACAAGCCGGAGGACCGGGTGGAGTTCCTGCAGCGCCGCCTCGAGATCGCCACCACCGACCCCCGGATCTTCGAGACGAGGATCCAGCCCGTGCTGGTCTCGCTGACGACCAACGTCCTGCGTCGCAAGCACGGCCTCGACATCGAACGCGACGAGTCACGAGCCCGCGAGGTCGCAGGACCGCTGCTGTGGGACATGGTCACGCTCGACACCGCGACGCTCGCCCGGTCCCCGACGAGCGCGCAGCTCTCGGCCGCCATCGACCAACTCGAAAGGCTCTCCGCCCCATGACCTCCCACGAACCGCCCACCCCGGCCGCCCTGCCAGACCTCAATTCTCATCGCGATCTCACGCCAGGATTGGCACGCGATCGCGATGAGAATCCTCCGACAGTGGCTCCGATGTCGGTGGCCGAGGCCGCAGGGGCGTGCCGGGCCGTGCTCGACCGGGTCGGGGAGGCGGTTGTCGGCAAACGCGACGCGCTCGGTCTCGTGCTGGCGGGCGTCCTCGCCGGGGGCCACGTGCTGCTCGAGGACTTCCCTGGTCTCGGCAAGACACTCGCCGCCCGCTCGTTCGCCCAGGCGCTCGGACTGAGCTTCCGCCGCGTCCAGTTCACCCCCGACCTGCTGCCCGCCGACGTGAGCGGCGCCTTCGTCTACGACCAGAAGACGAGCGAGTTCGTGTTCCGGCCCGGTCCGATCTTCGCCGGCCTCGTGCTCGCCGACGAGATCAACCGCACACCGCCGAAGACGCAGGCGGCGCTGCTCGAGTCGATGCAGGAGCACCAGGTGACGGTGGAGGGTGAGACGTTCCCGCTGCCCGAGCCGTTCCACGTGCTCGCCACGGCCAACCCCGTCGAGTACGAGGGCACGTACCCGCTGCCTGAGGCGCAGCTCGACCGCTTCCTGCTGCGCGTCGGCTTCGGCTATCCCAGCGCCGACGAGGAATGGGACGTGCTGGCACGGCGCCTCGCCCGACGGCGCGAGGACCAGCAGGTGGAGCCCGTGCTCGACGCCGAAGGTCTGCTCGCCGTGCAGCGCACCGTCGAGACCGTGGTCGTCGAGGAATCTGTCGGGCGCTACTGCATCGACCTCGCGTCGGCGACACGCCGGCACCAACAGGTGATGGTGGGCGCCTCGCCGCGCGGCTCGCTGGCGCTGATGCTGACGGCTCGTGCACTCGCCGTGCTCGCCGGGCGCGACTACGTGGTGCCCGAGGACGTCAAGGCGGTCGCCGAACCTGCGCTCGCGCACCGCATCACGCTGCGTCCCGAGCTGTGGCTCCAGGATGCGTCGGGCGCCTCCGTCGTGCGTCAGGTGCTCGCCTCCGTGCCGACACCACCCACGTCCCGTGCGGCGGGCCCTCCACTCACCGGCTCGGCGACGTCGCCACCCACCGGTCTCCCTGCAGCGTCGCCGTTCGCTCCTCCCTACGGTTGATGTCGTGACGTCGACGGCAGCGCGAGTCGGATCGGGTGAGTGGCGGCCGACGGCTGCCCAGTTGCGGGCGGCGACCGTCGCCGTCGTCGCGCTCGGCGTCGGCGTGGTGGCGCGGCGAGCCGACCTGATGCTGTTCGCCGTCCCGTTCGCGATCGCGGCCACGTGGGGTGCGCTGCGGCGTCCGACCGCCTCGTCGGACGTGCAGCTCGGCGTCGAGGCGGCGAGCCTGTTCGAGGGACAGTCGACTCGCCTGTTCGTCGCCGTCGACGTCGGTGGTCCCGACATCGACGTCGTCACCGTGGTGCTCGACCCTGACGAGTTCACCGTGCTCGACGTGGCGTCACCCGTGCTCGCCATGGCCCCGTCGGGATCGACGCGGCGCACGTTCGACCTGCGCACCGTGAGGTGGGGCAAGCGGTCGATCATGGTTCGCCAGGTGGTGTGCACGTCGCCGCTCGGCGCCTACCGATCGACACGGGGGCCGATGCGACCGATCAGGATGTCGACGCTGCCACTGCGCGAGACGTTCGCCGCCGTCGACGCGATCCCGCGCCCTGCAGGAATCGTGGGACTCCACAGGTCCCGTCGACCCGGCGACGGCAGCGAGTTCGCCGACGTCCGCCCGTTCCAACTCGGCGACCGGCTGCGGCGGGTGAACTGGCCGATCTCACTGCGAACGGGCGAGCTGCACGTCAACTCGACATGGTCGGACCGCGACACCGAGGTCGTTCTGATCCTCGACACCGAACATGACTACGGCCTCAGCGAGGGCATCGACGGCGCGTCGAGCAGCCTCGACACGGCGGTGCGGGCGACGGCCTCCATCGCCGAGCACTACCTCCGCCACGGCGATCGGGTCAGCGTCGTCGATCTCGGCCAGCGGGTGCGGCGCGTGCCGACCGGAACGGGTCGCGGGCATCTCCGTCGGATCCTCGACGTGCTCGTTGCTGCGGCACCGGGCGAGGTGCGCGGTGGTGCTCGGCGGCGCATCCGCCCGCCGCGACACGGCGACCTCGTGGTCGTGCTCAGCCCGGTCACCGGCACGGTGGCGGCCAGCCAGGTCGCCGTGCTCGTGGCGCAGGGGCACACCGTGATCCTGATCGACACGCTGCCGACCGATATCGTCGCCCAGAGCGAGCGGGGGTGGGCGACGTTGGCGTGGCGGCTGCGCCTGCTCGAACGACAGGTCGAGCTCGACCAGCTGATGGACCTCGGCGTGCCGGTGGTGGCGTGGCGGGGCAGCGGCAGCCTCGACGAGGTGCTCCG
Source organism: Actinomycetota bacterium (assembly GCA_030857495.1). Taxonomy (GTDB): domain Bacteria; phylum Actinomycetota; class Acidimicrobiia; order Acidimicrobiales; family Ilumatobacteraceae; genus JACDHN01. The sequence goes on from JALZNU010000020.1 coordinate 10,691, forward strand.
TCGTGTGAGCCGGCTGAGCTCTGCGCCTCGGGTGCGCGGTGGCTCGGCGCTCGCCGGTGCGTCCGGCAGTGCGTCCGGCAGTCGCGGTGGGAGGCGTTGATGGAGGCCATCGCGGAGCGTTCCGGGAGGCTCGTCGCCGTGGCTGCACGCCGGTACGACAGCATCCGTGCTGCCGGAGCGATCCCGTTGGCGCTGCGGGCGACGATCGCCGTGGCGGCGGCCGTCGCGCTGTTCGCGATGTCACGGGCGGAGTGGCATCAGGTCGACGTCTTCTTCTGGCTGGCGATGATCGCCGGCGCCGGTGCCGTGGTGCTGCCGGGATCGGCGGCGCTGCTGACGATGATCATCTCGATCCTGTTCACGTGGCTCATCCACGCCGACGGCGAGGTCGACGGGGCGCTGGTGGTTGCGGCCGTGTCGCTCGGCGTGCTGCATGTGGTCTGTGCGCTCGCTGCTTCGATGCCGCTGGCGGCCGCGGCCGGCGTCGAGTTGCTGCGCCCGTGGTTTGCCCCGCTCGCTGCGATCGTGTTGGCGACCGTGCTGGGTGCGCTCGGGGTCGGCGCGCTGATCGATGCCGAGCTCGACGGCGCCTGGCTCGTTATGTTGCTGCCGATCGTCGGCACTGCCGGTCTGGCCCTGTGGTGGGCTCGCCCGCCCGATGGCCCGCGTTCGACGACTCGACGCTGACACCGGCTGACGGCGGTGCGCTGCGGTCGTAGCGTGCAGGGGCGTGACCGAGGTGCGACGATTCCTGCAGGTTGACGTGTTCGGCGAGCGTCCGCTGCTCGGCAACCCGGTTGCCGTAGTGCTCGACGCAGAAGGGCTCGACGACGCCGAGATGGCGGCCGTTGCCCGCTGGACGAACCTCTCGGAGACGACGTTCGTGCTGCCGCCGACCGACGAGGGTGCCGACTACCGGGTGCGGATCTTGACGCCCGGTGGCGAGCTGCCGTTCGCCGGGCACCCGACGCTCGGCACGTGCCACGCCTGGCTCCAGGCAACCGGTGATCCGCGCCTCGGCGTCCGGGACGCCACCGTGGTGCAGCAGTGTGGCATCGGGCTGGTGCAGCTGCGTGTCGGTGCGTCGGGCACGCTGGCGTTCGCCGCGCCCGAGCCAGTGATGTCCGAGCTCTCCGGCGAGTTGCTGGGTGGGATCATCGCCGCCCTCGAGGTCGACGCCGGCGAGGTGTCGGCGACGCGAGTCATCGACAACGGTCCCGATTGGCACGTGCTGTTGCTGTCGAGCAGCGACGTCGTGCGGCGCCTCCGCCCCGACATGGCGGCGCTCGCAGGTCTGGCGAAGGTCGGCGTCGTCGGCCCGCACCGCGACGGCGGCGATGCCCAGTTCGAGCTGCGGGCGTTCGCTCCGAGCGTCGGCGTGCCGGAGGATCCCGTGACGGGCAGCCTCAACGCCGGCGTCGCGCAGTGGCTGATCGGGGAGGGACTGGCGCCGCGCCGCTACACGGCCACGCAGGGCTCGTGCATCGGCCGCGCCGGCCGCATCGAGATCGAGGCCGAGCCGACCGCCGCCGGCGCAGCGCGTGGCGACACCGCCGACATGATCTGGGTCGGCGGAGCGACCGTCACCGTCGTCGACGGCACGATCGCCGCCATCTGACCACCCGCGCCAGCTTCTGAGTGACGACATACGACGACCGTCGTCGTAGTTCGTCACTCAGAGTCGACTGGTGGGGGTACGGTCGGCGCGATGGCTGCCGACGACGAACGGAACGGAGCTGAGGCAGGGGAGATCCCGGCCGACATCGCCGAGCGCATCGAAGCGGTGCGGGAGAAGTCGGGGTTCGTGCCCAACGTGTTCACCGGGCTCGCCGAACGTCCCGAACTGTTCCGGGCGTTCTTCCACTTCCACGACCTCGTGATGGACCGTGACACTCAGGCGCTGTCGAAGGCCGATCGCGAGCTGATCGTCGTGGCGACGTCGGCGGCCAACTCGTGCACATACTGCGTCGTCGCACACGGAGCGATCCTGCGAATCCGCGACAAGGATCCCGAGATCGCCGATCTCGTCAGCGTCGATCCGGCGAAGGCGCCACTCGACGATCGACGCCGGGCCATCGTCGACTACTCCCTGCGCCTGGCCCGCACCCCAGAGGACGTCGGCCCCGACGACGCCGAGGCACTGCGAACGGTCGGCCTCACCGACGACGACATCTGGGACGTCGTGTCGATCGTCGGCTTCTTCGGGCTCTCGAACCGAATCGCCCACGCCTTCGACATGCGCCCCAACCCCGAGTTCTTCCTCATGGGTCGTACCCCTCGCTGACACGCGCGCGGCGTCGACGGTCGGCTCGGGATCGGGTCTCGTGGTTCACCGGGTGTCGTCGCGTGCGTGTCACGCGGGGAGAGACTCGAGGTTCGTCGTCGTCGTCCGACCGCGGCGGGCTCGCCCTCGCTCGTCGACCGGCCCGGATCGAGCGCCGACGCCGTCCGGGTGACGAGGGTCTGACGCCGTCGGCCGTTGCTGACGGTTGCGCCGCCCGTCGTCGCACGCCGTCGGGATCGGGGATACTGGGTCGGTGGCAGACGCGCATCACATGGTCTCGCTCGGGTTCGGGAAGTTCGTCCGGGCCGATCGGATCTACGCGCTCGAGCCGCTGCGCGGTGACGCGCGGGGCGAGGGGAGGCGGACACGGGTATGGGTCGACGGCATCGCCGACCCGATCGTGGCGTCGCGAACGGAGCGGACGATTCTCCACGCGATGGGCGAGGACGCAGCCGCCGACGCGCCGATCGTCGCTGATGCGCTCGATCTCGCCGAGCGGCTGGCCGCCGCGTCGGACGCCGGCCGGGTCGACCTCGGCGACCTCGGACGCCGAGCACGCCGCCTGCTCGAGTCGACCACTGCGCCACCGAGCCACGGCGCGTGACCGCCGCGCGTCGTCAACCCTCAGCGGGGTGACGA
>JALZNU010000144.1 GCA_030857495.1 Actinomycetota bacterium
GTGACGACGAGGTCGATCGGTGTCTGCGATCCCTCGTCGGCGATCGCGGCGCACGGCACGGACTCGGCGACGGACTGACGCGGGGTGATCGGCTCGACGGGCGTGACATGGTCCACGCCGGCGAGCGACGGTTCGGTGACGAGCCTCCAGCGCAGAAAGCGTTCTCTCGCGAGGTGGTTGAGCGGATGCGGTGGTGCCCCGACCATCCGCTGCGCACCGACCCGACGGACGACGTCGGCGAGCGCATCGACCGTCGGCACATGGCCGTGGAGCATCGCAAACGCCTCGCGGTCGTGCCGGCCGATGCCGACCTCCACCACGACGTCGCCATCGTCGGGTCGGTCGACGACGCGGCAGACCTCGAGTCCACGCACCTCGCCCGTGACGATGCCGTGCTCGACCACCACGTCGGCCCCGGCCTCGGTGATGAGCCCGCCGAGCGCGAGATGCTCCGGTCGCGCCGGCGGCGGCGCGTCGGGGGCGAACGCCACGGCGGGGATCAGCGCTCGCCCGTCGACGTGCCATACGTCGATCGGCATCGAGAACCGCAGCGCACGCCGGGCGAGCTGCGACGTCGCCCGTTCGGCGAGCACGTTGAGCCGACCGGCGCCCCGGCGCAGCGCCCACGCCAGCGCGGGTCCGAGCCCGTGCTCGGGATCGGCGTCGAGAAGCACCCAGGCGTCGCCGGTGACCATTTCGCCCGTGCCCTGGTCAGGTGCGAGGAGCGCGGCGCCGCCCGGGATCTGCGTGGCGGCGGGCGCGGCTGTGCCGAGCTGATCGGCGACGAGCGCGTTGAGCTTGGCGCGCAGCAGCGCTTCGCGCTGGGCGCTCGGTGACGTGTTCAGCTCTTCTTCGAGCGCGAGCCGTAGCGGCGGTTGAACCGCTCGACGCGACCACCGGAGTCGACGAGCTTCTGCTTGCCGGTGAAGAACGGATGGCACTCGTTGCAGAGCTCGACGGTCAGCTCACCACCCTTTGTGGACTTGGTGGTGAAGGTGTTGCCGCAAGAGCACTTGACGGTGGTCACCGCGTAGTTGGGATGGATGTCAGTCTTCATGCAAACTCCTGAGAACGAGAAAACTCTACCGTCCAGGAACTGACGCCGGACGGCCCGGGACGGCGCGACGTCAGGCGACGAGGGAAGCGCCAGCGACGAGTCGCACAAGGCGCGAGGAGGAAGCGCAGCGGACGACGAGCCCGCTACATTGCGGCTTGCTTGCCGATCTCGGCGAGGAACTCGCTGTTGCTACGAAACGTCTTGAGGCGGTCCATCAGCAGCTCGAGCCCGGGTGCCGGGTTGCCGTCGGCGGCAAGCCCGGAGAGCACGCGGCGCAGCTTCCACACCTGCTGCAGCTGCATGCGGTCGAACAGCAGCTCTTCGTGGCGGGTGCTCGAGGCGTCGACGTCGATCGCCGGGTACACGCGGCGCTCGGCGAGACGCCGGTCGAGGCGCAGTTCCATGTTGCCCGTGCCCTTGAATTCCTCGAAGATCGCCTCGTCCATCCGGCTGTTCGTCTCGACGAGGGCCGTGGCGAGGATCGTCAGTGAGCCGCCCTCCTCGATGTTGCGGGCGGCGCCGAAGAAGCGCTTCGGCGGGTACAGCGCTCCTGCGTCGATGCCACCCGACAGGATGCGTCCGCTCGCCGGCGCGGCGAGGTTGTAGGCACGCGAGAGGCGGGTGATGCCGTCGAGGATGACGACGACGTCGTGGCCCATCTCGACGAGTCGCTTCGCCTTCTCGATCGCAAGCTCGGCGACATGGGTGTGCTCCTCGCTCGGCCGGTCGAACGTGGAGGAGATGACCTCACCGTTCTTGACCATGCGACGCATGTCGGTGACCTCTTCGGGGCGCTCGTCGATGAGCAGCACGATGAGCTTCACCTCGGGGTGGTTCGTCTCGATCGAGCTGGCGATGATCTTCATCACCGTGGTCTTGCCGGCCTTCGGCGGTGACACGATGAGCCCGCGTTGACCCTTGCCGATGGGTGCTACGAGGTCGATGATGCGCGCCGTCATGTTGGTGGGATCGCCGTCTTGGAGGTTCAGCCGCTCGTCGGGGAACAGCGCCGTGAGGTCCTCGAAGCGACGACGGCCCCTCGCCGACTCGGGTGGCTGACCGTTGACCGCGTGCACCTCGAGCAGCGCGGGGTTCTTCTCGTTGCGCTGCGCCGGGCGGCTCGTTCCGGTGACGTGATCGCCGCGACGAAGCCCGATCTGCCGGGCGAGCCGCACAGGGACGTAGGCGTCCTCTTTGCTGGCGAGATACCCCTTGACGCGTAGGAAGCCGTAGCCCTCGTCGCGCAGGTCGAGGTAGCCCGCGACAGGCACTGACTCGGATTCGTGAGCGCTCTGTTGCTCGTCGCCGCCCTGCTCGTACTGGTCGTCGCCCTGCGGCGCACCCGCCTGGTCGCGACCGCCTCCCTTGCGGCGACGGCGGCGGCGGCGGTTGCGGCTCTCGCCGTCACTGTCGCCCTGGCCGTCGCTCTGTTCGGACTGACCGCTCTGGCCGGAGCGGCCACGTTCGGCGCCACCACCCTGGCCCGAGCGAGACAAACCGCTGTCGCGGTTAGGAGCGCTGGCATCGTCACGCTGGGCCTGCCGCTCGACCTCCGGCGTGCGGGTCTGGCCGCCCGTGCGAGTGTCGTCGGCACGTTGCGGCGTGTCGTCCTCTTCGTCGGATCCGGACTCCGCCAGCGCCAGCTCCCACTCGGCGGGCGGCTCGCCCTCGCCGGGCGCCTGCTGGTCGTGCTCCGTTGCGGCGGTTGCCGCCAGCGCAGACTCGCCGTTCGTCGCTGTACCTCGCTCGATCGCGGACGTCACGGTGCCGAGGCCGTTGCTGCCGGCTCCGTTTCTCGCAGCGGCGGTCGCTGCGACGTCACGCGCCGACGTGGGCGACGAGGTGTTGGTCGTGTCGAGGATGAGCTGGATGATCTCGGCCTTGCGGTTGCGCGCCGACGTGCTGAGGCCGAGCGCCTTGGCGATCGCCAGCAGCTGATCCTTGTCCTTCGACTCGAGAACTGACTGTTCGAGTGCTTCTGCGGCCACGGGGGTGCCTACCTTCGCGAGATGGGAACGGCTCGTGGGCCGGAGTCCAGCATCCGGTCGCCTCGACGTTCGAGGACCTTCCGGGAAGGAGTCCGCCCCACGGACAGTGCAGGCGCTCGCCGTTCAGGTCTCGAGTGGGGTTCCACGGACGGGTGGGATGCCTCGCACGTCGCCCTTGTGGCGGTAGCGGCCTGAGAATTCAGGCAAATGTCACGATATCGACTGGCCGCAACGGTCGCAAACGCCGGTGCCGATCGTCACGTCGCGGCGGTGACCCGCTCGACGTGGGCGGCGACCAACTCGAGATCGTTGGCCACCACCTCGAAGCGCTCGGCCTTGACGTGCAGCTCGGCGAGCGCCTCCGGCAGCTCCGGACGTTGGCCGAGCGCGCGTGCGACGGCATCGGCGAACTTCGCAGGATGCGCAGTGGCGAGCGCGACGACGGGTCCGTCATGGTCGATCAGCGACGCGGCGGCCGTCGCCGTCGCCGTGTGCGGATCGACGACGACGCCGGTGCGGTGGGCGAGACGATGGATCTCGGCCAGCGTTGCGTCGTCGTCGACGCGCGTCGCGCTGAACGTCCCATCGAGGTGCTCGGCACGCTGATCAGGTTCGACATCGAGCCGGCCCGACGACCGGAAGCGGTCGAGCTGCTCGGCCGTCATCCCCCCGTCCCTGTCGTTCATCTCGAACAGCAGCCGCTCGAAGTTCGACGACACCTGGATGTCCATGCTCGGGCTCAGCGTCGGCACGACCTTGCGCATCGACATGTCCCCCTCGTTGAGGAAACGGGCGAGGATGTCGTTGGCGTTGGTGGACAGCACGAAGCGATCGATCGGGGCACCCATCCTGCGAGCCACCCATCCGGCGAAGACGTTGCCGAAGTTGCCCGTCGGCACGGCGAACACGGTCTCGCCGCCGAGCGCCAGCGACGTTGTGGCGTAGTACGTCACCTGCGCCATCACGCGACCCCAGTTGATCGAGTTGACGGCCGACAGGTGGCGCTGCGCGGCGAGTCGGGGGTGCAGGAACATCGCCTTGACGAGGTCCTGGCAATCGTCGAACGTGCCGTCGACCGCGACGACGTGGACGTTCGCGTCCTCGACTGTGGTCATCTGACGCCGCTGCACGTCCGTGACGCGCCCGCCGGGGAAGAGCATGACGATGTCGATGTTGTTGCGTCCGCGCACGGCGTCGATCGCCGCCGAGCCGGTGTCGCCGCTCGTCGCACCGATGATCGTGATGTGATCCGACCGCTGCTCGAGGACGTGGTCGAAGAGCCGGCCGACGAGCTGCAGGGCGACGTCCTTGAACGCAAAGGTCGGGCCGTGGAACAGCTCTGCGAGCCACTGCCGGTGATCGAGCTGCACCAGGGGCACGACGGACGGGTGACGGAACGTGGCGTACGCCTCCGTTGCGCAGCGGGCGAGCGTCGCGTCGTCGATCTCGTCGCCGACAAAGCACGATGCGACCGCCGTTGCGGCATCGGCGTACGTCGCGCAACGCGTGAGGTCGGGCAGCGCCGGCCACGTCTCGGGCACGTACAGCCCACCGTCACTGGCGAGGCCGGCGAGCAGCGCGTCACCGAACCCGAGCGCCCGCGCACGACCCCGCGTGGAGACGTAGCGCATCAGTTGGCGGCGATCACTCGCCGAGGACGCGAAGGATCCCGCCGGCGGTGCGGACGTGGGGCAGCTCGCGCAGCTCACGCAGCGTCGACTGCACCGACGACTCCTTGGCGTCGTGCGTGATGAACACGAGACGGGCGTTAGAGGCGAGCCCCTCCTGCTCGGCGGCGCGGATGCTCACGTCGTGGCGGGCGAACACACCCGTCACGTCGTGCAGCACTCCGGGCTGGTCGTCGACGTCGAGGCTGATCAGGTACTCCGATGTCGCCTCGTCGATGGGACGCAGGCGCGGCCGGGCGAACTCGCCGATCGTGCCGTGCGTGTCCTTCGACAGGTTCACCGCGG
>JALZNU010000145.1 GCA_030857495.1 Actinomycetota bacterium
CGAGCGCGGTGAGCATGACCTCTCGCCCGAACTTGACCTCACCGCGACTCCAATGGCAAGGTCCGGCTCGAACGTGATCCACTCGGCTGAGCGCCCCGACAGTGAGGAACTGACATGTCGATCCTGCGATTGCTGCCGGCAAGGGTGCACGGCATGGCCGACTACGGGAGCGCGTTCGCCCTCATCGTCGTGGCCCTGGTCGTCGGCGGGTCGGGACGGGCGGTGGGAACCGGTGTCGTTCTCGGCGCCGTCCTCCTCGTGGTCAGCATCTTCACCGACTACCCGCTCGGGCTGGTCAAGGTCATCCCCTTCGTCGTCCACTCGGCCGGGGACTACGTCGGGGCGGCGGGGTTGATCGCCGCTCCGTTCGTGCTCGGCTTCAACGACACCGATGGTGGGCTCACGGCCTTCTACGTCGTCATGGGCGTGGCCCTGGTGGCCGTCAGCCTGGTCACCGACTACGGCGACACCCCACGAGGTCAGTCGATCGCGCGCTAACGGCGAGCATCGGCACCGAGGTGCGGGTCGTTGTCACGGGCGGCGACCGGACCGGCAAGAGCACCGTCGTCAGCGTGGTCGCCGGCTTCGACCGGCCCGGCGCCGGGCGCGTGCTGCTCGACGATGAAGACCTCCATTCAATGCCGCGGGCGCGCCTGGAGTCGTCAAGCTCGCGGGCACTTCCCTTGGACGTCAGCCTTCGACGGTGAACTCCGCGTACATGCCGAGCGCGACGTGCGGCGGTCCACCCTCGACATCCGGTGGCCCATCACCTTTCTGAGCTGCCTCCATGTACTCCTGCGGGTCGGCGCCCTCCGGAATGAAGCAGACGGCGACGTACCGGCCGGGCTTGGTCACCGTGCCGTCGCCGACGGCCATTATCTGCTCATCGGAACCCGGCGGCGCGAGTAGCACCATCGCGGGCGGACCTTGACCGAAGATCGCGTCGAGCTCGGCCTCCGGCAGCTTGACGAGCTCGTCGACCGGGCGCTTTTCGCCCTTGGGAACTTTGACGACGACGAACTCGTGCAGCTCCTTGTCGGACTCGTTGGTGAGCTTGAACTTGGTACCGGCCGGGACTGTCGCGGGGATTCCACCGAAGGCGAAGTCGGTGGCGGCGACATCGATCACCTCACCGTTCGCGGTGGTGTTACCACCTGTCGTCGTGACCGACGCCTCAGTGGCGGCTGGAGCAGCGGTCGTGGCCGGAGCTGCTGTGTCTGCTGCGTCATTGTCGTCATCGCCGCAGGCCACCACCAGCGCGAGGCAGGCGAGCACGGGTGCGGACATCAAAATTCTCTTGGTTGGCGGCAACTGCTTTTTCATCGACCGCATGTTTGCACACCGTGACTTCCGACATCGCCATCATCGTGGGACTAAGTGCACGGCGTGGCGGTCACGTCGCCGCCCTGCCGCCGCCGGCAAGAGCACGGTCGACGCCGAACCCGCGGTAATCTGACAGTGAGGAAGAGGAGTGGCGAATGGCTGAGAGGCATCCGATCGACATGAATCGGCTCAACCAGTTCACTGCGTGGGCGGTGTACGGTGCCGAGCCGGGTCCGATGACCGACTACGAGGCAGAAGCGTTCGCCGAAATAAAGGCCGAAGTCGAAGCGGAGCCCGACGTCGTGTGGATGCCTGTGTTCGAGGGTTGACGTGCAGCAGTTGAGCGAACCCTGCTCCTACCGCTGACCTCCGTCCAACTTGGGCACAAGTTTCGAGCCAAGATCAGTCCGCGCTCCGGCGACGCGGGATCGGGTCTTGCCGTCGTCCTCAGGAAGTTGTGCCGATTCGGCACCCTCCCGCCCTCGACCATGCGCTCCTTCGCCTTGGCGGCGATCAGTTCCTCGATCGCCTCTGAACGGCTCCCGGCGGTCGAGCGTGTCATCGAGATGAGCAGAAATGTCGGAGTCGACATCCGTCGACCCTCTCCGAGTCGTGGCCGAAATACTCGGAGGGAGAGGTCTTTATCGTGCCGTTTGGGAGACCTCGGAGACTCCCCGACGTGTTCACCTGACGCTGGGCCACGCCGAGTTCGTCGTCGATGCGGCGCTGCGACCACCCAACCGGCGATCAGAAGCGGGGCGAGATCAGGTGCGTGGTCGACGATCGCGGTCCGAAGGCGGACCTCGAGCCGCCTCGCGCGTCATCAGCCTCGGCGTAGCTACCCGGTAGCTACCACCCGTGTGTAGGACTCGGCTGGTCTGCTGCTAAAGGCAGCATGACCTGGTAGTTTTGCGGGTGCGCCCCCTGGGATTCGAACCCAGAACCAATGGATTAAGAGTCCACTGCTCTGCCGTTGAGCTAGAGGCGCAAGTGCGGCTCGGCAGCATAGGTCCCGCCGCAGCGGTCCCGACGCGGCCGCGCCGCTTGGGGTGAGCGAGGGGAATCGAACCCCCGGCCTTCAGTGCCACAAACTGACGCTCTAACCAACTGAGCTACGCCCACCATGGGAGCTAGCAGTCTGCCAGAAGGCGGTGCCGAACCCCACCACGAGATCGCCGGCCCTACGCGCAGGCGGGAGCGCTGGGCTTGGAGATGCGACCGTCGCTCCGCGTCGCCCGCAACCGGACGCAGAGGGCGTCACGACTCTCGACCCGCACCGTCTGTCGCGCAGGGCCCGCATCCTCGACGCCGACTTCGATGCGACGTCCGGCGTCGGGTCCGTTCGTGACCTCGACGAGCACCAGCTCGGCGTCGAGTGGCGCGACGAAGCTGACGTCGAAGCTGCGCCGGTTGGCGCGCTCGACCTCGATCTCGGCCTGGCCGATGCCGTGGGAGCAGGCGATGCGCAGCGAGCGCACACCGCCGCCGCAGTTCCTCGCACCACTGCCCACCTCGCTCGATACCGACACCGGTGACTGGGCGTGGATCGACGCCGCCGACGACGGCCCGGTGTTCGCCGTGGTCGGGCCACCCAAGAGCGGCCGGAGCACCGCGATGGCAGTGATGGGGGTGCTCGCATCCGAGCAGGGTTGGCGGTCGTCAACGCCACCACCTCGCGGCGTTCGCCGCTGTCGACGACATCGGAGCCGGTGCTCGCCAACCGCTGCGACCCCGACGAGCTCGGCGACGTGATGGAGTCGACGTCCGGTCGGGTACTCGTGCTCATCGACGACCTGCAGCGCGTCGAGAAAGCCGACGGCATCGAGGCCGCGCTGGGGCATCGCGACCGGATGCTGATGGTCGTTGCCAGCTCACCCGACTTCCTCACGGGCCGTGCCGGGGTGATGCGCTCGCTTCCCCCGATGACGGCCGGGATGTTGCTCAACCCGACGGGCGGGCTCGACGGCGGCGCCATCGGGCTGCGCCGCATCCCTCAGGAGCGGACCTCGGACTCGCGTGCCGGGTGCGGCATCCTCGCCGTCGCCGGCGAACCGAGCCACATCCAAGTCCCCACGTACCGTCTCTAGTAGCGGGCTCGTCGTCCGCTTCGCTTTCTCCTCATTGCTGCGGGCTCGTCGTCCGCTCCGCTTTCTCCTCATTGCTGCGGGCTCGTCGTCCGCTCCGCTTTCTCCTCGCGCCGCGTGCGACTCGTCGCTGGCGCTTCCCTCGTCGCGCGTGTCCCCGCCGAACTGGTGTCGCGCTACCGAGCAAGTCGGATCGTCCGACGAGGTGGTGCCTCTGCTGCGATAGCGTCCGCTGCCGTGGACCAGTTGACGCAGAGGGCGAACGAGATCGCCGAACGGGAGGTCGCTCACTACCGCGAGCGCACCGTGAAGTCGCAGGCGGCGACCGAGCGGGCTCGAAAGGTGCTGCCGCTCGGCGTGCCGTCCAGCTTCCAGGCGTACGACCCGCACCCCATCGTGGTGCAGTCGGCGTCGGGGTCGCGGATGGTCGACGTCGACGGCAACGAGTACGTCGACTACGACATGGGCTTCGGCGCGCTCTTCGCCGGCCACATGCACCCCGCCGTCCGCGAAGCGGTGCAGGCGCAGCTCGACCACGGCACGTTGTTCGTCACGCCGTGCGTGTCCAACGCCGAGGTCGCCGAGCTCCTCGCCGAGCAGTTCGGCCAGCCGCTGTGGCGGTTCACCAACTCCGGCACTGAGGCGACGATGGACGCGATCCGCGTCGCTCGTGGCGCCACGGGACGCGACCGCATCGTCAAGGTCGAGGGCGGCTACCACGGTCATCACGACGAGGTGATGATCTCGATGAAGCCGTCGCTCGACGAGGCCGGCGCCTCCGATCAGCCGCAGTCCGTTCCAGGCACGGAGGGCATCGCCTCCGGCGTGGTCGACGACACCATCGTCGTCGCGTTCAACGATCCCGACGCGCTCGAGCGGGCACTCGCCGAGCGAGACGTGGCGGCGTTCATCGTCGAGCCGGTGATGGAGAACATCGGAATCTGCATGCCCGACGACGGGTACCTCGAGGCGGTCCGTGACATCACCGAGCGCTACGGCACGCTGCTTATCTTCGACGAGGTCAAGACGGGCATGACGGCCGGCTACGGCGGCGCGTCGGCGTACTTCGGGGTTCGGCCCGATCTCATTGCGCTTGCGAAGTCGATCGGTGGCGGGTTCCCGGTCGGCGCCTTCGGCGGCAAGCAGGAGTACATGGACCTCATCGGTCAGAACAGGGTGCTCCACCTCGGCACGTACAACGGCAACCCGCTCGTGATGGCGGCGGCGAAGGCGACGCTCGCCGAGGCGTGCTCGAAGGACAACATCGACGCCGCTATCGGCCGCAACACGGCGCTCGTCGAGGCGTGCGGCAAGGTGATCGAAGCCGCAGGGCTGCCTGCACACACCGTCCAGTTCGGTGCGAAGGGCTGCATCACGTGGTCGACCGAGCGAGTGCGCAACTACCGCGACTACCTCGGCACGAGCGAGCCGCTTGCGTTCGCGCAGTGGATCCACGGCATCAACCGCGGGATCCTGCTCCCGCCCGGCCTCGACGAGCAGTGGCTGATCTCGGTCATGCACGATGAAGCCGACGCGATGCGCTACGCCGACGTCTTCGCCGACTTCGTCGCCGAGCTCACCACCTGACCCGTCCCCACC
>JALZNU010000146.1 GCA_030857495.1 Actinomycetota bacterium
GCACTGACGCGCAAGGGCTACGTCGTCGACACGATGGAGATCGCCGCAGCGTGGTCACGGCTGTCCGACGTGGTCGCGGCAACGACCAGCGCGCAGATGGCGGTGCCGCACTCGCTCGTGTCGTCGTGTCACCTGTCCCACAGCTACCTCGACGGCGCCTGCCTCTACTTCACGTTCGCCGCCAAGCCGCCCGCCGACGCCGTCGAGTCGACGTACGTGGCGATGTGGGATGCCGGTCAGCGGGCGGTCCTGGCGTCCGGCGGCAACCTCTCGCACCACCACGGCGTGGGGCTCAACCGTGCACGGTTCGCCGCCGAGGCGCTGGGCGAGGGTCATGCCGTGCTCGCCGCCGTGAAGTCCGCGCTGGACCCGGGCGACATCCTCAATCCCGGCAAGTTCGGATTGCCGTCACACCATGGAGACCCAGGATGGCCGTGACGGAGCGTCGCTCGCAGATCGCCGTCGGCGGCTCGAGTGTGCTCGACGTCCCGGCGCTGCGCGCCGGCGGCGGCGTCGCGCTCGTGTTCGCCATCCCGTTCTCGATCGGCGCACGGCTCGCCGCCGACAACGACGACAGCGGCCTCGCCGTGTGGCTGACGCTCGGGGCGATCGTCGGGTTCGTCATCGGCGCCGGTTGCGCGGCGTGGGTGCAACCGCTCGGCACGCCGTTGATCCACGGCATCGTGACGGCGTCGGTCACCTATCTCCTCGCGCAGGCGGTGTTCGTCATCGTGCGGCTCGTCCGTGGCGAGGACGTGCGCTGGTTGGCGCTCGTGTTCAACCTCACCGTCGTCGTGTTCGCCGGGCTCGTCGGAGGGATGCTCGGCCAACGGCTGACGCAGCAGGGCTTCCGGCCATGAGCGGGCTACTCGTCGTCGACGTCGGCACGACGGGACTGCGTGCAGCCGTGCTCGACGGCGACGCCACGATCCGCCACCTGCGCTACCGGGCGTTCCCGCCTTCGACGCCGTTCCCCGGCCTCGTCGAGGTGGATGCCGTAGCGCTCGCCGGCGAGGTGCTCGCGACCGTGCACGAGGTGCTCGACCAGCACGGGGGACCCGTCGACGCCGTCGGGATCACCGATCAGCGGGCCACCACGATCGTGTGGGATCGTGCGACGGGTGAGCCGATCGGGCCGGGGCTCGGCTGGCAGGACCTGCGCACGGTCACCGAGTGCATCGTCGCCGCCGCCGAACACGGTCTCGCGCTCGCCCCGAACCAGTCGGCGACGAAGATCGTCTGGCTGCTCGACCACGTCGAGGGTGCCCGTGACCGCGACCTCTGCTTCGGCACGGTGGACTCGTGGCTCGTGTGGACGTTGACGGGCGGCCGCCACCACGTGACCGACCACTCCAACGCATCCGTCACGGGTCTGCTGCGGGTCGACGGCTCGGGCTGGGACGAGCGGGTGTGCGAGACGCTGCGGATCCCGATGGAGATGCTGCCGTCGCTCGTCGACACGACGGGCAGTGTCGTCGCAGAGGCGACGGTGCTGCCCGGCTCGCCACCTGTCACGGCGATCGTCGGCGACCAGCAGGCATCGCTCGTCGGGCAGGGATGTGTCCACGTCGGCATGGCCAAGATCACGTTCGGCACGGGCGGCATGCTCGACGTCTGCAGCGGCAGCGAGCCGCCCGCACAGGCTGCTCGCACGCACCACGGCACGTTCCCGCTCGTCGCCTGGTCACGCGACGGCGAGCTGATGTGGGCGCGCGAGGCCATCATGCTCGCCGCGGGATCAAACGTCGACTGGCTGCGCGACGACCTCGGTCTGTTCGCAGAGAGCGACGACAGCGAAGTGCTCGCCGCGTCGTGCGACAGCAGTGACGGGGCGATGTACGTGCCCGCGCTCCTCGGTCTCGGCACACCACGATGGGACTACGGCGCGAGGGGGACGCTGGTTGGTCTGACACGGGGTTCCACGGCGGCGCACGTGACCAGGGCCGTGCTCGAAGGCGTCGCCCACCGTGGCGTCGACCTGACCGAGGCGGCGGAGGCGGACATCGGGTCGACGATCGCCTCGCTGCGGATCGACGGTGGCATGAGCCGCAACGGGATCTTCGTCCAAGCCCTTGCTGATCTCGCCGGCCGTCCGGTCGAGGTGTCACCCGTCGTCGAGGCGACCACGCTCGGCGCCGGGTATCTGGCCGGTCTGGGCGTCGGGACGTGGTCAGGGATGGACGACATCGCTGCGTCATGGTCGCCGTCGCGCGTGCTCGAACCGTCGCCCGGCTACGACAGCGAAGGCCCGCGGACGAAGTGGCGCGATGCGGTCGATCGGGCCGCAGGATGGATTCCTGAATTGTCGGCACTGGACTTCTAGAGTTGCCCCGCCTGCCGTTCGCCGAGGATGCTGGAGCACCACATGACCACGACAACGACTATGACCCCCAGCGCAAGGATCGTCTCGACGTGAACACGCAAGGCGCCGAGCCGGACACCGGCTCGCGGCGGCGATTCCTCGGACGCGGCGTCACTGCAGGGCTCGCTGGCGTGGCCGCGATGTCCTCGGGGCGCACGGCGTCGGCCACGACGCCCACCGATCCCTCGTCGTCGACGACGCCCGAGTCCAGCTCGCCGTCGTCGAGCGAGGGCACGACCGCCACGCCCACGACGGAGGCACCCGGTGCGCCCACCGGCGACGACGCCGCTGCGCTGGCCGGGATGCTCGGCGCCGAGATCGCCGCCCGCGACCTGTACCGGATCGCCCTCCGCGCCGGAATCTCCGAGGCCCAGGAAGCCGGCAACCCCAACGTGTTCGCCGTCATCGCCGACAGCCACGACGCGTATGCCGACTCGATCGCCGGCACCGTGGGGATCCCGGCACAGTCGGCCGGAAACCAATCATTGATCGACGATCGCCGCGCCGATTTCGAGTCCACCGACGTGGGCGCCGTCGCTGACGCGGCCTACCTGCTGGAGTCCGAGCTCGTCGCCGCCTACACGCAACTCGTCGGCGAGGTGCGCAGCGTCGACGCAGCGACGTTGATGGCGTCGATCCTCGTGGTCGAGTCCCGTCACTGCGCGATCATGGCGACCCTCGCCGGCAAGGGCAACGACCTTGTCGCCCTCCTCGACAACGACGTGCAACCGTCGCCGTCGCTCGAGGAGGCGGGCGCATGAGGAAGCGACAGCGAGTGAGGGCGGGTCGGCCGAGCGACCGCGAGGGAGCCGGACGGCTATGGGGTGTGGGGGCGCAGCCCCCATGGAGGACGGCATGACTGACCTGTGGTTGCCTTCGTTCACACGTCGGGCGCTGCTGCGCGCCGGCGGCGTGGCGTCGTTCGGCGCCCTCGTCGCGGCGTGCGGCGATCGCGGCGGCGACGAAGCGCCTGGGCGCGTCGGACAGGCACCGGTGGTGACGGATCGTCCGACCGGCGAGGTCGACGATCTCCTGTTGCTGCGCACGGCACAGTCGCTCGAGTACACGGCGATCGCCGTGTACGAGCGGTTCGGTGAGGAAGGGCTGATCACGGGCGAGTACGCCAAGCCGTTCGAGCGCTTCGTCGGCGACCACCGCGAGCACGCCGGCATCCTCGGCGGGTTGATCGACGACGCCGACGGCCAGCAGTTCGAGTGCCCCAACCCCTGGCTCATGGAGCGCGCCGTCGCCCCGATCCTCGACAACATCCTCGGCAACGAGGCGCAGAACATACCCGAGAGCGACAATCCCGCGCGTGATGCCACGTCGACCGCGCTCGCGTTCGAGAACCTCGCAGGAGCGACGTACCTGTCGGTCGTCGCCTTCCTCACGGCACGTCCGTTGCGCGCCGAGCTGATGCGCATCGCCGCTCAGGAGGTGCGCCACGCCTCGGTCATCGCGATGTTGCGCACGCCGACGCCAAAGGCGTTCGTGAGCCCTCTCGTCGCTGCCCCGGTTGAGTCGTCGGAGGAGACGGCCACCACACCGGTGGCGGAGGACGCTGCGACCGCCTCGGACGGCACGCCGACGCCGTACGTCCTGACGAACCGCTTCGGCGAGCTCGGCGCGGCGACGCTCGTCATCGGCAAGGCCAACGAGGCCGGCACGCGCTTCACGGCGACGCTGGAGACGCCGCGGGAGAACTCGTTCATCTACGAGGAGATGACCTGCGACGGCGCGCCCGCCGCCACGACGACGCCGTCGGCGTCGACGGCCACCACTCCGACGCCAACGGGCTGACGACGGCGCTCGCTCGCTGCTGGCGAGCCTGGGCGCATGCCGAGACGGGCGTAGACTTCTGCGACGATGGTGAGTCGGCCGGGTGGCCGCGGCACGGCTCGACCGTGTCGAGGAAAGTCGGGACTCCACAGGGCAAGGGTGCTGGCGAGAGCCAGGTCGGGGCGACCTGACGGCACAGTGCAACAGAGAGCAGACCGCCGATGGACCGCTTGCGGTCACAGGTAAGGGTGAAACGGTGCGGTAAGAGCGCACCAGCGTCGGAGGCGACTCCGGCGGCTCGGTCAACCCCACCCGGAGCAAGGCCAAGCAGGAAGGATGGGCTGCCCGTCCGCTCCCCCGGGAGCACCTTTCGGGTAGGCCGCAAAGATGGATGGTCACCGGCTGCGACGCAGTCACAGAATCCCGCTTACACGCCGACTCACCATCGCCATACCGTCTGAGCAGTCGCTGTCGACCACTTTGGGACCGTTACGCTCCGCCGATGGGATCGCCAAGGCGGGACCGTTCCAGCCGATGGTCAGTGATCCTGACGACTATCGCCCTCGCACGACTTGGCGCCTCGCCGTTGACCCATCCGCCGAGGACGGCGACCAGGGTTTGGCGGTACTGACGGAGCGATGCGCGGTCGGTGACCGTATCCCGCTGCACAGACACGATGTCGATGAGGTGGTGATCGTCGTCGACGGCGGTGGCGAGTACACCCTCGATGGGGACGTGCAACATGTTGAGTCCGGCGACGTCATTTTCATTCCCGCCGGGACCGTTCACGGCACCGTGAACAGCCGTGACACCACGCTGCATCTGCACGCAGTGTTTCCTTCTCGGCGTGTCCGCATGGA
>JALZNU010000147.1 GCA_030857495.1 Actinomycetota bacterium
CTTGCCGTGATCTCGTCCTGGCAGGCCCGCAGCTCGGCGAGGCGCTCGTCCATCAGCGTCCGCTCGACGGTGCCGTCGAGTGCGGCGGCGTACGTGCCCTCCTCGCGTGAGTAGGCGAAGAACCCGCACCAGTCGAGCTCGGCACGTTCGACGAAGTCGAGCAGGGCATCATGGTCGACCTCGGTCTCGCCCGGGTACCCGACGATGAAGTTGCTGCGCAGCGCGGCATCGGGGCGGCGCTCGCGGATCGTCTCGATCTTCGACAGGAACCGGGCGGCGTCGCCCGGTCGCCGCATCCGGCGCAACAAGGGCTTCGAGACGTGCTGCAACGACAGGTCGAAGTACGGCACGTCGGTCTCGCAGATGACATCGATCAGGGCGTCATCGAGGTCGCTCGGGTAGAGGTACAGCAGCCGCACCCACGGCACCCGGCGGGCGACGTCGCGCACGAGCGGCACGATCGCGCCGGCTCCCAGCTCGCCCGGACGGTCCTTGCCGTACGAGGCGAGGTCCTGGGCGACTAGCACGATCTCGTGTACGGCGAGCTGGTCGACCTCGTCGAGGATCGCAGCGACGTCTCGACTGCGTTGAGGCCCACGGAAGCTCGGGATGGCGCAGAACCCGCACGCCCGGTCGCAGCCCTCTGCAATCTTCACGTACGCCCACGGCACCTTCGAGGCGGGGCGCGGCAGGTTCAGCAGGTCGAGCTCGGGAATCGGTACGGACGTCACCGGGATGCTCGAGCCACGCGTCCTGCCGGTCACGGCAGCGACGGCGTCGGAGAACCCTGCGATCTCGTCGACCTCCGGCAGGGCCGCTGCGAGCTCGTCGCCGTAGCGCTCCGCCATGCAACCGGTCACGACGAGGCGAGTCCCGTCGCTGCGCAGGTCGTCGAGGGCCAAGATCGTGTCGATGCTTTCCTGGCGTGCCGTCTCGATGAACGCGCACGTGTTGACGACGACGAGATCCGCCTGTGACGGGTCGTCCGTCGCCTCGAGCCCCGCTGTCAGCAGCGACCCCTCCAACTTCGCCGAGTCGACGTCGTTCTTCGGGCACCCCAGCGTTTCCAAGTAGTAGCGCCGCGGCACGTTGATCGAGGCTACTGCTGCGCGCCGATCACGAGCCGCCCACGGGTACGGTCGCCGCTCATGGCGACGACCCACCAGGACTCGGCGGCCGACGTCGCACGCGCAACCGCGCTCGCGCGGATGAAGCGTGTCGCGACGGGGCTCTTCGTGCTCGCAGTCGTCGTCTTCCTCGTCGCCAACGCCTACGACGACCGTGCGACGTGGATCGGGTACGTGCGGGCGTTCGCCGAGGCGGCCATGGTCGGCGCGCTCGCCGACTGGTTCGCCGTGACGGCGCTCTTTCGCCACCCACTCGGGCTGCCGATCCCCCACACGGCCATCGTGCCGAGACGCAAGGACGAGATCGGTCGTGGGCTCGGCGAGTTCGTCGAGGGCAACTTCCTCAGTCGAGAGGTGCTCGACGAACGCCTCGCCGAGGCGCGGCTCGTCGAGCGCCTCGGTGTCTGGCTCACAGACCCGCACAACGCCAAGCGGCTTGCCGACGCGCTCGCCGATGCCGTCGGGGCCGTAGTCGAGGTACTCGACGACGCCGAGCTGCAGGCCGGCATCGAGCGCGTCGTCGAGGATCGGGTGGAACGCATCGACGCCGCACCGCTCGTTGCTCGCGTCGTCAACGCGTCGATGAAGAGCGGGCACCACCAGCGCCTGCTCGACTCCGTCCTCGTCAGCCTCGACGGTTTCCTCGGCGACAACCGCTCGACGTTCCGTGGCCGGCTCGAGGAGGAGTCGCCGTGGTGGGTGCCGGAGTCGATCGACGACCGCGTCTTCCAGAAGATCTACGACGCCGTGCGCCGGTTCATCGCCGACGTCACCGCCGACGCCGACCACGAGGTGCGTCACTCCATCGATCGCCGGCTCGCAGCGTTCGCCGTTCGGATGAGCGAGGACCCGGCGCTCGCGGCAAAGGCCGAGCAACTGAAGCATGAGTTGCTCGACCATCCCGAGGTGCGTGCCTGGATCGGGTCGTTGTGGGCGGAGATGCGTGATGCCATCACCCGTGTCGCCGCGGAACCCCACGGCGAGTTACGTCAGCGCATCGCCACGAGCGTGATGCGCCTCGGCGCCCGCCTGGCGACCGACGAGGAGCTGCGCCGCCGGGTCGACGAGTGGTTCGAGCGTGGGATCTCCTACGCCGTCGAGCACTACCGCAGCGAGGTCGCCGGGTTCATCTCCTCGACGGTGGAGCGCTGGGATCCCGAGACGACGTCGCGACGAATGGAGCTGCAGGTCGGGCGCGACCTGCAGTTCATCCGCATCAACGGCACGATCGTGGGCGGTCTCGCAGGCGTGCTGATCCACACGGTCATCGAGCTCACCGGCTGAACCGGCCCGCGAGCAGGCGCCTAGTCGACGAGCGTGCGCAGCTGCTCGACGAGCTTGACGGGATCGGGACCGATGGGAATCACCGAGAGATGCGTGACGCCCGCATCGCGGTACGCGGCCAGCCGCTCCCGCACCTCGGACTCGGAGCCGACGAGGTTGCAATCGGCTAGCAGCCGGCGCGGCACGGCAGCCGCCGCCTCGTCCTTGTGGCCGTCGAGGTAGAGGTCTTGGATACGACGCGCCTCGTCCTCGTAGCCGTAGCGCTGGGCGACCCCGTTGTAGAAGTTCTTGTCGCGGGCGCCCATGCCGCCGATGTACAGCGCCGTCATCGGCCGTGACAGGTCGAGGACGGCATCGGCGGCGTCGCCGGAGTACTCGTCGCCGATGGCCACCATGCCGCCCGCCGAGATCTGCAGCGGCCCGAGCGCTGCGTCGCGCTGCGCAAGCCCCTCGTCGAGCGCCTCCCCCCACACGTCGCGGAAGCGGTGCGGGTCGAAGAAGATCGGCAGCCAGCCGTCGGCATGACGTGCCGTGGCGGCCACGCTCTTGCTCATCAGCGACGCCCAGAAGATCGGTACGTTCGCTCGCACGGGGTGGTTGATCAACTTCAGCGCCTTGCCGAGCCCTGTTCCCTCGCCCTCGGGGAGCGGCACGTGCACGACGCTGCCGTCATAGACAATCGGCTCGCGGCGCAGCACCATGCGCGTGATCTCGATGTAGTCACGGATCCGTGGCATCGGGGACTCGTAGGCGACGCCGTGGAACCCCTCGACGACCTGCGGGCCAGAGGCCCCGAGGCCGAGGACGAACCGCCCGCCGCTGACGTGATCGCAACCGGCGGCGGTCTGACCGATTGCACTCGCCGTGCGTGAGTAGACGTTGAGGATCCCCGTGCCGAGCTCGATCGTCGACGTCCTGGCGGCGAGGAAGCCGATCTGGCTGATCGCGTCGAAACTGTACGCCTCGGCGACCCACACGAGATCGAGGCCCGCCTGTTCGAGATCGACGACGCGTGCGACGTCGCCGAGGAAGTCGCCCGAGTAGCTGAGGTTCATCGACAGCTTCATGCCCCGGACCCTACGGATCCGTGCGGCCTCACGCCTCCTCTGCGCGCTGCAGCAGCTCGA
The DNA here is from genome assembly GCA_030857495.1 of Actinomycetota bacterium. Classification (GTDB taxonomy): domain Bacteria; phylum Actinomycetota; class Acidimicrobiia; order Acidimicrobiales; family Ilumatobacteraceae; genus JACDHN01. The sequence goes on from JALZNU010000147.1 coordinate 3,539, forward strand.
ACTCCTCGACCGTCATCAGCACGGAGCGGGCCTTCGAACCTTCGCTCGGCCCGACCACCCCTCGCTGCTCGAGCAGGTCCATGATGCGCCCGGCACGGGCGAACCCGACCTTGAGCTTGCGCTGCAACATCGACGTCGAGCCCAGCTGGCTGCGCACGACGAGCTCCATCGCTTGGCGCACGAGCGCTGCCTCTTCGTCGTCGTCGTCGCCATAGGAGGTCGGCGACGTCGTCGTCGCCGTGACGGAGTCATCCGTGCCGTCACCGACACCGCTGACGTACTCGGTCTCGGGGGCCTGCTCGCGCCAGTGAGCGACCACGGCGCGGATCTCCTCCTCGCTGACCCACGACCCCTGCACCCGATGGGGCACCGACGTGTTGCCGGGAAGCAGCAGCATGTCGCCCTTACCGACGAGCTTCTCGGCGCCGGGCTGGTCGAGGATCACGCGCGAGTCGGTGAGGCTCGACACCGCGAACGCGACACGTGCGGGGATGTTTGCCTTGATGACCCCGGTGATCACGTTGACGCTCGGCCGCTGCGTCGCGACGATCAGGTGGATGCCGACGGCTCGCGCCTTCTGCGCGATGCGGGTGATCGAGTCCTCCACGTCACGAGCGGCGACCATCATCAAGTCGTTCAGCTCGTCGACGACGACGACGATGTAGGGCAGCCGCTCCGGTTCGCCGGCCGACCCCGGCTCGCCGACCAGCGCACCGTTGTCGAACATCGTGTTGTAGCCGACGATGTCACGCACCCCCGCGGTCGAGAGCATGTCGTAGCGGCGCTCCATCTCGCGCACCGCCCAGGCCAGCGCGTTCGCCGCCTTCTTCGGGTCTGTGACCGGCTGTGTCAGCAGGTGTGGTAGGCGGTTGTACTGGCCCATCTCGACCTGCTTCGGGTCGATCAGGATCAATCGCACGTCGTCGGGCACGGCGCGCATCAACAGCGACGTGAGGATGCAGTTCAGCGCGCTCGACTTGCCCGATCCCGTCGCACCCGCGATGAGCAGGTGCGGCGTCGTGGAGAGGTCGAGGAAGACGGCCTTGCCGGCGATGTCCTTGCCGATCGCGACGTCGAGCGGATGCGTGGCGACGGCCGCCTCCGGTGACGCCATCAGGTCGCCGAGCGCCACCACCTGGCGGGTGTGGTTGGGCACCTCGATGCCGATGGCCGAGCGTCCGGGGATGGGAGCGAGGATGCGCACGTCGCTGGCCGCCATCGCATAGGCGATGTCGCGGTGCAGCGTGGTCACCCGAGCCACCTTGACGCCGGCGCCGAGCTCGAGCTCGTAGCGCGTGACAGTCGGCCCGACCGTGACCCCGACGAGGGAGGTGTCCACGCCGTGCTGGCTCAGCGACTCGTGCAGCACCGCTCCGCGCGCCTCGACCTCCCTGGTGTTGACGCGCTGCTCGCCGAGCCGGTGCAGCAGCGCCAGCGGCGGCAACCGCCAGGTGCCAGGG
>JALZNU010000148.1 GCA_030857495.1 Actinomycetota bacterium
CGTCGCACCCGGGGTCGGTCGCGATCAGCGCGGTCTCCGGTGAGGGCGTCGACGAGCTGCTGGTAACGCTCGCCGACCTCCTTCGCCGCGAGACCCGCCTCTACGATCTCGTCGTCCCGTACGCACGCGGCGACGTGCTCGCATCCGTGCATCGCGAGGGCGAGATCCTCTCCAACGACTCCCTCGAGGACGGCATGCACCTCAGCGCGCGCCTGTCGGAAGCGTCAGCGGGACGGCTGGCGGAGTTCGTGGTGGTCCCCGGAACGCAATGACGGACGGGGTGACGTCGTGTGCGCGGTGCGAGCGGGGGAGCGCCAGCGAGCGAGCGGTTACCTGTTGCGCAGGCGGCGGGTGGGCGTGGCCGGGGAACGCAATGACGGACGGGGTGACGTCGTGTGCGCGGTGCGAGCGAGGGAGCGCCAGCGAGCGAGCGGTTACCGGCTGCGCAGGCGGCGGGTGGCGTGGCCGGGGAACGCAATGAACGGCTTCGTCCCACCGCCCTATCCCTACGACCGGCTCGCTCGGTTCGCGCCGCTCGCCGACCGATTCGACGGTGGCCTCATCGACCTCTCCGTCGGCACGCCCACCGACGCCCCGCCCCTGGGCGTCGTCGAGGCGCTCGCGACGTCGGGCACCGAGCGCGGATATCCGCAGAGCATCGGCACGCCCGCGCTGCGCGAGAGCGCGAGCCGGTGGATGGGCCGACGCTTCGGTGTCGAGGTGCCTGCGACGGACATCGGCGCGGTCATCGGGACCAAGGAGTTCGTCGGCACTCTGCCCCAGCTGCTGTCGCTTCGCACCCCGGACCGCGACACGGTGCTCTACCCGGCCATCTCGTATCCGACCTACGAGATGGGCGCGACGCTCGCCGGGTGTCGTGCGGTGGCGGTGCCCGTCGCCGACGGCGGTCTCGATCTCGGCGCGATCTCGGCCGACGACGCCGCACGGGCGCTCGTACTGTGGGCCAACTCACCGTCGAACCCCACCGGCGCGCTCGACGACCTCGACGCCGTGGCCACATGGGGCAGGTCGCAGGGCGTCCCCGTCGTGAGCGACGAGTGCTACGCCGAGTTCACGTGGCAGGGCCGGCCGCGCACCGTCCTGTCGAGCGGCAGCGACGGCGTGCTGGCGCTGCACTCGCTCTCGAAGCGCTCCAACCTCGCCGGGATGCGGGTCGGCTTCTATGCCGGTGATCGTGACCTCGTGCACTACCTGCAGGAGGTGCGCAAGCACATCGGGATGATGGTGCCGGGGCCCGCGCAGGCAGCGGGTGCCGCCGCACTCGACGACGACGACCACGTCGACGAGCAACGCGACCGCTACCGCCGCAGGCTCGAACGCCTGGCCTCGGTGTTGGCGGCGTGGTCGGGATGCGAGATCGGCATGCCCGACGGTGCGTTCTACCTGTGGTTCCGCGTCGGCGACGCGTGGGAGTTCACCGAGCGCCTGGCGCGCGAGGGAGGCGCACTCGTGAGCCCCGGCGAGTTCTACGGTGCCGCCGGCCGGGAGTACGTCCGCGTGGCGGCGGTGCGACCGGACGAAGCTGTGCAAGAGTTGGCGCGTCGACTGGGAGTGAATCGATGAGTACGAGTTCGAGAAGCAAGCTGCCGATCTTCGGCGTCATCGTCGCCCTCGTCGGCGTCGCCGCCGCCGCCGTGCTGTGGTTCCTCGCCTCCTCCCAGGTGGCCGACGCAGCGAAGTCGCTGGCGCCGGCGCCCGTCGACTGTGACACGGCCCTCGACTTCGAGGACGCCGGCACCTACCTCATCTATGCCGAGACGACGGGTGAGGTCGGCGAGCTGGACGGCGACTGCGCGAACGACGACCAGTCGTACGAAGGTTCCGACACGAACCTCGACATCACGATGTTCGACAGCGACGAGAACGAGGTCGGGCTGCGCCGCGACAGCGACGGGCCGAGCTACGACGCCGGTGGCCGCAAGGGCGTGTTGCTCTACCGGGTGGAGATCGAGGAACCAGGCGAGTTCACGTTACGCGTCCAGGGCGACGACGCCGAGGTGGTCGCACGGGTCGGAAAGAACCCCAACGACGGTGCCGGCGTGTTGCGAATGGGAGCGATCGGGGCGTTGATCGCCGGGTTGCTGCTCGGCGCGCTGCTCATCCTGCTCGGCCGTCGCCGCGGCACGGGGGGCACCGCCGCCACGTCTGGTTGGCAGCCCGCGTACCAGCCCTACGGCGCGGCGCCGCCATATCAGCCAGGCCCGACGGGCCCTTCAGGGCCAGCGGGCCAACCCGTTCCGCCAGGTGGCGGCTGGCAGACACCACCGTCCGCACCGCCAGGGCAGCCGGGACAACCCGGTGGCGGCTGGGGCGAGCGTCCGCAGGAACCTCCGCCGCCGCCGCCGCCGCCGTGGAACCCGCCGTCGCGCTGAGGAGGGCGCACCGGCTCGGGCGTCAGATCCGGCGCATCACCGTGACGGCGCGACCGAAGATCTCGACCTCGTCGTCGGCGAAGACCATCGGCGACAGCGCGTCGTTGGCCGGCACGAGCACGACATTGCCGCCCTCCCGCCGGTACGTCTTTACGGTCGCCTCGCCCCCCGGGATGCCGGCGACGACGATGTCACCGTTCTCGGCCGTGTCCTGCTGCTTGGCGACGATGTAGTCGCCGTCGAAGATGCCGACGCCGATCATCGAGTCGCCGCGGACGCGCAGCATGAACAGCTCGCCCTCGCCGGTGAAGTCCACCGGCACCGGCAGCAGCTCTTCGACGTTCTCCTCCGCGAGCACGTCCGTCCCGGCGGCGACGTCGCCCACGAGCGGGACGTGACGGACGGGGCGCCGCTCCATCACGACACCGGAGTTGGTGTCCCACCGCACCTCGATGGCGCGCGGCTTGGTTGGGTCGCGGCGCAGGTGACCGAGGCGCTCGAGCGTGTTGAGGTGGCTGTGCACGGTGGACGGGGACGTGAGCCCGACCGCCTCGCCGATCTCGCGCACGGACGGTGGGTACCCGTGATCGCGCATCTGGAGCTCGATGAAATCGAGGATCTCCCGTTGCCGAGCGGTGATCTTTGTGCTCATGACTGCATCGTACGGGCGTTCGAGGCCGACGTCAAACATCTGCGCGATCTGTCAGCGGACGACGAGCCCGCAACGTGAGTTGACATCGAACAACTGTTCCTCTACAGTGCGAACGCACGTTCCGGTACAGATGTTCGACATCCAGGAGTCCAACCCATGCGCACGAACCCTTCCTCCCAGGCTCAGGTCGCCACCTATCGGCGCCGGCGTCTGGGCGTGGCGGTGGTGGCGTCCTGCACCATGTCGTTCGCCGTCATCGGAGCGTGCAACGTGCTGGGCGCGGATCCCGGCGGCGGACCTGCCTCTGCCGCCGGGGTCCAGCCCGCCGTTGCGCCCGAGTCCGTCGTCGTGCGGCCGGGCGACACGCTGTGGTCGGTCGCCGAGCGTGTCTACGCACGCGAGCGTCGTGACGGCGCCGACGTGATCGCGTTCGCCGACTACGTCGACGCCCTCGTCGCTCGCAACGGCGGTGCCGCCGTTGCGCCCGGCGACGTCGTCGTGCTGCCCTGAACGCTGCGGCGAGCGCAGCGCGGTCGCCTACCCTCCGGGGTGTGCACTGCCCGATGTGCCGAGCCGAGGACACCAAGGTGGTCGACTCGCGCGTCGCCGAGGACGGCGGCGCCGTACGTCGTCGCCGTCGCTGCGAGGCCTGCTCGTACCGATTCACCACGTTCGAGCGGATCGATCACGTCCCCCTCGCCGTCGTCAAGTCCGACGGGATCCGTCAACCGTTCGACCGTGCCAAGGTCATCGCCGGTGTCGAGGCGGCGACGAAGGGCCGCCCCGTCGAGGCTGCGGCCGTCGAGGCGCTCGCCGAGGCGGTGGAGGCAGCTGCCCGCAGCGAGGCGTCGCGCAGAACTGCTTCGCGCGGAGAGGCAGCAGGGGCGGTGACGTCGAGCTTCGTCGGCCGTGCCGTGCTCGACCGGCTCGGCGCGCTCGACGAGATCGCCTATCTGCGCTTCGCGAGCGTGTACAAGGACTTCGACGCCGCCGCCGACTTCCACCGCGAGCTGGAGCTGTTGGAGAAGCTCAGCGCCGGACGGTCCAGCGAGTGAACACGTAGCCCTCATCGTCTACCAGCACGTGGGCGAGGTCGAGCGCCCGCAGCGACGCCGCGGTCCCGACGGACAGGCGAGCGGCCGCGCCACCGACGACCATCGGCGCGATCGTGACGTTGAACTCGTCGACGAGGTCGGCGTCGACAATTTGGGCGTTGAGGTTCGGCCCGCCCTCGACTTGCACGACCGAGACCGGCTCGCCGAGGTACGAGGCGAGCGCACCGATCGCCGCCCCGAGGTCGACTCGCCCATCGCCGATGCGCAGAGTCGGCACCTCCGGCGGCGTCGACGCGCCCTCAGGTACGACCAGGAACCCCGCCCCCGACGCGAACAGCTCCGAGGCGATGTCGATGTCGCCGGTTGCGGTGACGACACCGATGCGCTGGCCCGGTTTGCTGGGCCGCCCGTAACGCTCTGCGCGCACCGTCCCGGCGCCGACGAGGACGACGTCCGCCGCTGCCCGCGTTGCCATGAGCACGGCGAAGTCGTTGCGGTTGCCGAGCGAGCGCGACCTGCCGTCGACGCTGACAGCGCCGTCGAGCGTGGCGATCATCGTCACCATCACCCACGGGCGCGACGCCGGTGGTGCCCGGGTGACGCCGCCGTACGCCTCGTCGACATCGACTTCGACCGCCGGTTCGGGGTGGACGCGGCGCATCGTCCTGCCCATGGTCATGGGCGGATCATCGCGCGGCACGCGCACCATCGCGCCGACATCGACGAATGCCACGGCATCCTTGTGACGTGAACGAGGTCGAATCGAGTGATGGTTTCCGTGGGCTCGGGCTGCGGCGTGAGCTCCTCGACGAGCTCGCTGCGCTCGGGTACGAGGAGCCGACCCCGGTGCAGCGCGAGAC
>JALZNU010000021.1 GCA_030857495.1 Actinomycetota bacterium
TGACGACCGGGCAATGTGGCTCCGGCTCAGGGCGGCGCTCCTCGACGGCGAACCACCGTTGACCCACGGTGTGGCGTCATCGCCCAGGTGTGGCGGGGTGGAGGTGGTCGGCATGCGAACTCTGCGGGCGCGCGGGCAGCACTGACGTGATCGACGCAGCAGTGGTGCTGCTCGCAAGCGACGACGACGACCAGATCGTCACCTCGGACGCTGATGACATCCAACGCCTCGTCAGCGATGTGGGAACGCACGTCGACGTGATCCCAGTCTGAGGCCCCCAGCGTGGCGTGGCCACGGACACTCCCCGGCGACGGCGGCATTAGGTTGTCTGCGTGACGGGTAGATCCAGCGGCCCGAGCCGCTGGTTGGGCAGCATTCGCGTGCGCATCCTCGCCGTGGTGGTGGTGATGTTGGTCGTCTCGTCGATCGGCTCGGTGCTGCTGCTGCGGGCGGTGCTGTTCGAGCGGCTCGAGGACGAGGTCGACGAAAGCTTGAGGCGCGAGGCGGAGGAGTTCGGGCTCCTCAGCACCGGCAACAACCCCGAGACCGGCGAACCGTTCGCCGGCGACCTGCGTGCCGTCTTCGACGTGTACTTCGCGAGGGAGGTCCCTGACGAGGGCGAGTCCCTGCTGGCGTTCATCGACGGCGAGGTGTACAGGTCCGAGCGGGCGCAGGACGCGGCCGAGGCGGAGGACCTGCAGCCGGCGATCGAGTACTGGCTCGCGCTCGACGAGCGAGAGCAGGGCGTGATCGACACCGCGCTCGGGAACGCCAAGTACATCGCCATGCCGTTGACGGGGCAGGGGCAGGACGGCCTGTACGTCGTGGTCAACTTCCCCCGGTTCGAGCGGCGCGAGATCGCTTCCGCCGTACGAACCCAGATCGTGGTGCAGCTGGTCACGATGGTGCTCGTCTCGGCGCTCGGGCTGCTGCTCGCCGGACGCGTCCTGCGGCCGCTCGCGTCACTGGCGCGCACCGCACCGACGATCTCCGACACCGACCTGACGCAGCGGATCCCCGTGACCGGCCGCGACGAGGCCTCCAAGATCGCCCGCGCATTCAACGAGATGCTGACCCGCCTCGAAGGCGCGTTCGACACGCAGAAGCGGTTCCTCCACGACACCAGCCATGAGCTGCGGACCCCGTTGACGGTGATCCGCGGCCACGTGGAGCTGCTCGAGCTCGACACGACGGAGGCCGACCGCCAGGCGACGATCGATCTCGTCACCGACGAGATCGACAGGATGAGCCGGATCGTCAACGACCTCTTCCTGCTGGCCATGTCCGAACGCCCCGACTTCCTGCAGGTCGAGCCCGTGGACCTGCGCGAGATCGTGGTCGACGCCCACCAGAAGGTGACCGCGCTCGGCGTGCGTGACTGGCAGGTCGAGGCGCCGGCTCCGGTTCGAGTCGTCGCCGACGCTCAGCGCCTGACGCAGGCGATCACGCAGCTCGCCGCGAACGCCGTGAAGTACACGGACGAGGACGACACGATCCGCATCGGCGCCACCGCACGCGACGGCATGGCGATGGTGTGGGTCGAGGACAGCGGGCCGGGCGTCTCGACTGAGGACGCCGAACGCATCTTCGAGCGATTCGGCAGGGCAGGTCAGGCGCGCGATCCCGACGGCGGAGCCGGGCTCGGACTCGCCATCGTGCAGGCGATCGCCGAGGCGCACGGTGGCAGCGTGCAGTTGCGGTCGACGCCCGGGGCGGGTGCCCGCTTCGAGATCCTCATCCCGACCGACCGCAGCTCGGACGCCGGCTCATAGGCCAGCCGACCGATCACTGCAGCGAGATGCCGGCCTTCTTCGCTTCGAGCTCGAGGTCGTTCTTCACCATCAGTGAGACGAGGTCCTCGAAGTTGACCTCGGGCTTCCAGCCGAGCTGCTCGTGCGCCTTCGTGGCATCGCCGATCAGCAGGTCGACCTCGGCCGGTCGGTAGAACTTCGGGTCCTGGCGCACGAACTGGCGCCAGTCGTCGATGCCCACCTCGGCGAACGCCCGCTGCACGAGCTCCTCGATCGAGTGCGTCTCACCTGTCGCGACCACGAAATCGTCGGGCTCGTCCTGCTGCAGCATCAGCCACATCGCCTTGACGTAGTCGCCGGCGTAGCCCCAGTCACGCTTCGTGTCGAGCGTGCCCATCACCAGCTCGTGCTGCAGCCCGAGCTTGATCCGCGCCGCGGCGTTGGTGACCTTGCGGGTCACGAACTCGATCCCACGGCGCGGCCCCTCGTGGTTGAAGAGGATCCCCGAGCAGGCGTAGAGGCCATAGCTCTCGCGGTAGTTGACGGTGATGTCGTGGCCGAACACCTTGGCGCACCCGTACGGCGAGCGGGGGTGGAACGGCGTCTTCTCCGTCTGGGGCATCTCGCGCACCTTGCCGAACATCTCCGACGACGACGCTTGGTAGAAGCGGATCGGGTTGTTCTGCGTGCCGCCGATCATGCGGATCGCCTCCAGCATGCGCAACACGCCGAGGCCGGTGGTGTTGGCCGTGAGCTCGGCCTGACTGAAGCTGAGTGCGACGAACGAGATCGCGCCGAGGTTGTACACCTCGTCGGGCTGTGCCACCTCGAGCGCGGCGACGAGCGACGGGAGATCCGCCAGGTCGCCCGGCAGCAGCTCGACGTAGGGCATATCCTCGATGAGCTGCGTCGCCCGCGGGTTCGACTGGCCCTTGACCATCCCATACACGTCGTAACCCTGACTGTGGAGGAACTCCGCGAGGTGTTGTCCGTCCTGGCCGGTGATGCCGGTGATGAAGGCGCGTGGCATGAGGCGCCGAGTCTAGGAGGAGGCCGCGGAGCCACCACCGCTCGCTAGCGTGCGCCACGTGGCAGCGCCGACCCGTGTGGCCTTCGACGTCGGGCCGCTCCACGGCCACCGCACCGGCATCGGCACAGCGGTCGCCTCGCTGCTCGACGCGCTCGGCACCGCCGCTGCTGTGGGCGACAACACCATCGAGCTCGTCCCCTACCTGCTCAGCGCGCGTGCGAGCGTCCGGCGCAGCGACGGGGTGCGGCGGCTCCCGATGCCCGCGGCGCTTGCTCACCGACTGTGGGCGCGCAGCGACCGCCCCCGACTCGACCGCTGGTTCGGCGACGTCGACGTCGTCCACGGCACGAACTACGTCGTCGCGCCGACGTCGCGCAGGGCCCTCGTGTCCGTGTACGACTGCTGGTTCCTCGCCAACGCGCAGCTCGCCGACGGCGCTGTGGCCCGCGCCGGTGCCGTGCTCGCGCGACGAGTCGCCGGCGGGGCGCACGTGCACACGTCGTCGCACGCCTCGGCGACTGCGCTGCGAGCGCTGCTCGACACCGACCGTGTCACCGCCATCCACCTCGGACCCCCCGACATCGGCGAAGCGCCCCCGCAGCCGCCCGTGTCGGGGCTCCCCCGCCAGCCGTTCGTCCTCGCACTGGGAACGCGTGAGCGCCGCAAGAACCTGCCGCGTCTGCTGCAAGCATTCGCACTGCTCGCCGAGCACCACGACGTCGCGCTGGTGATCGCCGGTGCTGCCGGCGACGACGACGCGGCGGTGATGACGGCGTTCGATCGCCTCCCCGCACGTGCCCGCCGGCAATGCTGGCTGCTGGGCCCGGTCGACGCCGCGACGCGGTCGTGGCTGCTGCACCACGCCCACGTGATCGCCTACCCGTCGCTCGACGAGGGCTTCGGGTTCCCCGTTCTCGAGGCGCAACTCGCCGGCGTGCCGCTCGTTGCCGCGAACGTCGGGTCGATCCCGGAGGTGGCCGGTGAGGGCGCGGCACTCGTCGATCCGGTCGCAGTCGACGAGCTGTCGGCGGCGCTCGTACGTGCCGTCACCGACGACGATCTGCGGGATCGCCTCGTGCGCGACGGCACCGCGAACGTGCAACGGTTCTCGTGGGAGCGCACGGCTCAAGAGATGATCGTGCTGTACCGCGCGCTCGCCTCGGGAGCAATGGCTCCGTGACCGCGCAGACCATTGCCGTCGTGTCGGGTGGGGTCGGTGCGGCGCGGATGCTGCGCGCCCTGTGCTCGGTGACCGATCCGCGACGCATCACTGCGGTCGTCAACACGGGCGACGACACGATCATCAACGGACTGTCGATCTCACCCGACCTCGACACGATCACATACACGCTGGCGGGCGCGATCGACCCGGACCGGGGCTGGGGGCTCGTCGACGAGACGTGGCAGGCGATGGCCTCGCTGCGCCGCTTCGAGGCGGTCCGGCCCGAGGGCTCGACCGCGGCGCAAACCTGGTTCAACGTGGGCGACAGCGACCTCGCCACGCACCTCTACCGCACGACACGGCTCGCCGAAGGGGCGACGCTGACAGCGGTCACGGGCGAGATCGCCACGGCGTGGGGCGTGGACGTCGCGCTGCTGCCGATGTGCGACGAACCCGTCGCGACACAGGTCTGTCTCGAGGACGGGAGCTGGATCGGGTTCCAGGAGTACTTCGTCGGACGCCAGCACGCCGACACCGTGCACGACGTGCGCTTCGTCGGAGAGGGCTCGCTCACCGCTGAGGCGGCAGGCGCGCTCGCCGACGCCGATGTCGTCGTCATCGCACCGAGCAACCCGATCCTGTCGATCGCCCCGATCAGGTCGCTCGCCGGCGTCGACGCCACGCTGGCGCGACGCCGTGACTCTGTCGTGGCTGTGTCGCCGATCGTGGGCGGTGCCGCGTTGAAGGGACCCGCGGACCGGGTGCTCGAAGGACTCGGCCACGAGTCCTCGGTCGTCGGCGTCGCCGCGCTCTACAGCGACATTGCCGGCACGCTCGTCATCGACCCCGTCGACGCCCACCTCGCCGCCGCCGTCGAGGCGCAGGGGATGCGCGCCGTCGTGACGCCGTCGGTGATGAGCTCGCCCGAGCGCTCAGCCGGCCTCGCCACCGTTGTGCTCGGCGCTGGCGGCGCGCGCGGCTCGAGCGGCGTGGACGGTGTCACCGATGCCGTCGACGAGTGACGTCCATGGCGACCACGCGAGATGGATGCGAGCCCGCACCGGCGACACCGCGAACCTGCCCGGCTCTCCCCAGCGCCGCTGACCGGGTTCGGCGGCAGGACCGTCGGGGGTGACGAGCTCGTGGAGATCGCGAATCGACGTCTGCGTCCCGGTCCCGACGTTGACCACGAGGCCACCACCCCGATCCGCTGACTTGACGAGGGCGTCGACTGCGTCCTCGACGTACAGCAGGTCGCGCGTCTGGCGGCCGTCGCCGTGCACTGTTGCCGGCTCGCCGTCGAGCGCAGCGGCCACGAACGCAGCGACGACGCCGCCGCTCGGACGCTGGCGCGGCCCGTAGACGGTGGCGAGCGCAAGCACCGTGAACTCGAGCCCGTCGGCCTCGCGGTGGTACGTGACGACGTCGACGATCGCCTTTGCTGCGGCGCCTCGCAGGCCGTTCGCAGCGAGCGGCACTTCCCTGACGGGCAGTTCGCGGGCGCTCGGCCGCCCGTAGATGTCGGTTGCCGGCACGGCGACGACGACCTTGTCGACACCGGCGTGACACGCTGCCGAGCAGACGGCGACGATCGAGGCGAACGAGTCGGATGCGGCGGCGGCGTCATCCTCACCGGGCACCAGGAGCGCGAGGTGAAACACGACGCGCGGGCGGCGCAACGCGAGCACGGCGACGCCGTCGGCGCTCGCGGCGTCGACGTGATGGAACTTCAAGGACCCGCCCGAGCGCCGGGCGGCAGCAAGGTTGGCGATCGAGCCGGTCTCGAGCGTGTCGAGGACGTCGACGGACCGGCCCCCGGCGAGCAGTGCGTCGACGAGGTGCGAGCCGATGAAACCGGCGCCACCGATCACGGCGATCGGTCGATGCGGGTCGCCGCCGCCGGAGTCTGCCATCAGCTCACTCTCCCGGCTCGGGCACGCGGGCGTCGGTGAGGACCGCACCGCTCGGCACACTGCCCGCGGCACCGACGACCGAGCGGGTGAGCGTGGCGCCGTCGCCGACGGTACCCATCACGACGCACGAGTCGAGGCGGACGTCAGCGCCGACGTCGGCGCCGGAGAGCAGCACCGATCCGCTGAGCCGCGACCTGGCCCCGACGGTCGCGCCTGCCGTCACGAGGCTGTGCACCATCGTCACACCGTCGCCGAGCGTCGCCCCTTCGCCCACGGACGGGACGTGGTCGTCCGACGACGCCGCCAGCAGATCGAGGTTTGCCTGCAGGTACGCGTCCGGTCGGCCGATGTCGATCCAGTAGTCGTTCGTGGGCATCGCGTAGAGCCGTCCGTCGCCGACGATGGCGGGGAACGTCACGCGCTCGACGGAGACGCGCTCGGCGGCGGGGATGCGGTGGACCGCCTCGGGCTCGAACACGTACGTCCCGGCGTTGACGAAGTTCGTCGTCGCCGTGCCCTTTGCCGGCTTCTCGATGAACCGGCACACCCGTCCGTCGTCTTCGGTCTCCACCACACCGAACACCGACGGGTCGGCGACGGGTGTCAAGTGCAGGGTCGCCTCGGCGCAGCTGCGGCGGTGGAACGAGACGAGTGACGTGAGGTCGAGACCTGTCAGGACGTCGCCGTTGGCGACCACGAACGTGTCGTCGATGCCCGCAACATCGGCGGCGAAGCGGATCGCTCCGCCCGTGTCGAGCGGTGACGGCTCGACGGCGTACACGATCTCCACGTCGCCGCAGCGCTGCCCGGGGAAGACGTCGTGGAAGTGCTCGGACTTGAAGCCGAGTGCGAGCGTGACCCGGTCGACGCCACCGCGAGCGAGGTGCCCGACGAGCCGCACGATCATCGGGATGTGCCCCACGGGCAGCACCGGCTTCGGCACGGTGTCGGTGAGCGGGCGCAGGCGTGTGCCGAACCCACCGACGAGGACGACGGCCTGCATCACAGGCCCCGCATCAACTCGATGGCGTCGTGGTGGCAGTGGGCGCCACGGTGGTCGGCGTGACCACGGTGGTCGCAGGACCGCTGGCCGGCGTGGTGCCCGTGCCAGGCGTGGTCGTGACGCCGGAGCCGGGCGTGGACGTCACTGCGGGTCCGGTGCCGGGCACGGTCGTCGCCGTCGGGTCGTCGGTCGCGCCGCTGTCGACGGCACCGAGCTCGGTCAGCTGCGGCGCCGCAGGCGGCTTGGGGATCACGACGTCGTCGGGGGCGTAGGCGATCGCGAAGATCATCGAGTTCCTCCGGAACGGGATGTCGTCGAAATCGCTCGTGAACGTGCTGCCGCCGTCGGTGTCCTCAAAGTTGTCCCACACCTGGACACGAAGCTGCGCGTCCTCGCCGCCACACTCCGTCTCGCCCTCTTCGTACCGAATGCCCTCGTTCTGGCTGTCGGGGAAGTCGAGCTCGTCGTTGGAGAGGTTGACGCCGTAGCTGTCGAGGAAGATGCCGAGCTGTGCGTTCCTGCCCGTCGCCCTGGAGCTGAACGGGTGCCAGTGGATGACCTCGTCGTCGTGGCTGTGCACGCCGCTCGCCTGGTACCCGGGCACGAGATCGACGACCTCACCGGCGTCGTCACGGATCTCCTGGTCGCCGCTGAGGTACTTCCAGCCCATCTCGCCGGTGTCGGGATCGCAGACGTAGAAGCCGTAGGACGCGTGCCAGTGATCTTCCGTGGTCGGCGGCGAATCGTCGGCGGCAGGGCGGCTCTGGCGGGCGTACACGATGCTGGCCATGCCGAGCACGATGATGACGGCGACGATGGCCGGGAACAACGTCCCGCCCTGGAAGCGGACCTTCGTCTTGCCGCTCCGCTGGGCCAGCCTGGCGGCTCTGCTGGTCGAGGATGATCGTGCCACGAGGACGCGAGCCTATCGGCCTCGCGCCGGATGTGGGAGGCGTCAGAGCTCGTCGACAAGGGCGCGATACATGCCGGCGATGGCGCTCGGAGAGGCGGCTCGTTGCACCCACTCCCGACCCGCGCGACCCATCGCCGTGGCTGCTGCGGGGTCGGCGAGGAGGGTGTCGAGGGCGGCGTCGAACGCGTCCTGGTCGTCAGGTGCGACAGCGATCCCGGCGCCCGACGCAGCCAGGATGCGCGGGATCTCGGTGCCGGGGTCGATGGAGGCGAGCATTGGGCGGCCGGCGGCGAGGATCGAGTACGTCTTCGACGGCACGCTGACGCGAGCCAGCCCGGCGTGCAGCGCCACGACGTGGATGTCGCCTGTCGCGAGCAGCTCGCTCAGCCGGGCAGAGGGCACGAAGTTGCCGAAGCGGACGTTCGGCATGCCGAGTGCCATCTGTTGCAGCTCGGTCCGCGACGAGCCCGCGCCGTTGATCAGGAACGTGACGTCGGGACGGCGGCCGGCGGCGCCTAGGAGCAGCGCCAACGACTGCGAGAAGCCGATGTTGCCGGCGTACAGCACGACGGGCTCGTCGCCGATGCCGAGTGCTCGGCGCAACGGCGTCATGCGCTCCATCGGCCTGATCGCGTCGGTGTCGACGAAGTTCGGGATGGTGTGCACGCGCTCGCTACCCAGCTTGGCGGCGACGTTGTCGTGCAAGTCCTCCGACAGCACCGTCACGGCGTCGGCGGCGCGGTAGCTGACCCGCTCGAGCCAGCGGGCCGCGGCGATGACCCGTCGGTCGGTGATCGCTCCCGTCTCGATCGCTGCGTCGGGGAAGACGTCTTGGATGTTGAAGACCTCGGGACAGCGGTGCCCCCACGCGACGAGTCGACCGGTGAGCCCCATCGTCAGCGGCGGTGACATCGCGATGACGGCGTCGGCCTTGGCGAACCAGCCGCCTGCGGCGAGTCCGGCGAGCCCGGCGAGCACCGAGAAGGCGCCGAACCCGGCGGCGCGGCGCGGCAAACTCCTGCGGTCACCGCCGGGGAAGGGATGGACGCGGGTGATCGTGCCCCAGTCGGTCGTCTGGCGCCGCAGCAACCGACCCGTCCAGCTGGGCTCGATGGCGTGCTCGCGATACCAGGGCAGCGACGTCACGACGTCGACGCGGCAGCCCTGATGGGCGAGCTCGCCGACGATGCGGGACATCACGTGCCCGGTGGGCGCGGTGTCGGGGGCGAAGTGCGGGCAG
This sequence comes from Actinomycetota bacterium, assembly GCA_030857495.1. Classification (GTDB taxonomy): domain Bacteria; phylum Actinomycetota; class Acidimicrobiia; order Acidimicrobiales; family Ilumatobacteraceae; genus JACDHN01. Next base: position 9,013 of record JALZNU010000021.1, read on the forward strand.
AGCACGACGAGCCGGCGCAAAGACGACGCACGTGTCACGATCGCTGCTCCTCGGCGCGCATCCACTCGACCGTTGCCGCCGTGCCCGCGGATCGCGTGAACGGCAGGGCGCCGCAGATCGCCTCCAGCGGCGCCATGTCGAACGCAGTCGGCGTCACCATGTTCTTCAGCCGGTACGAGGTGATGGGCGGGTGCGCGACGCCGAGGCGGGCGGCGGCGTCACCGCCGAGCGCGAGTGCCCTCAGCACGCCGATCGGCACCTCACGCACGCGTCGCGCGCCGAACGCCGCGGCGATCTCCTGTGCCCACTCGAGGATCGGGTACGGCTCGTAGTCCGACAGGTAGAGCGTGCGGCCGTGGATGACCTCGGGCGCGGCGTCGACGAGTGACGCCAGCTGGTGCACGGTGTTGCCGACGAACCCGAACGCCTTGGCGATGTGTACGCCCTGCGGATGGAGGTAGCGACCACGCCGAACCGTGCGGAAGAACGTGCTGTAGAGGTCGTCCCACCACGGTCCCCAGATGCTCGTCGGGCGCAGCAGCACCCAGGCGGCGTCGTCGCCGGCGTGGCGGCGGACGTACTCCTCGCCGATCACCTTGGAGCGGCCGTAGGCGTTGATCGGCCGGTAGTCGGTGTCGTGGCGCGGGACGTAGCCCGGCTCGCAGACGAGCTGCGTCGACGAGAACAGCACGCGCTGCACGCTCGGCGTCGCCTTGACAGCGTCGACGAGGTGCTCGACACCGGTGGTGTTCGCGCCGTAGTCGGCGACGTCGTCGCTGCCGAGATCGGTGCGAGCGGCGAGGTGCACGACGACGTCGGGCTGCACGTCGTCGATGACCCGGTGGATCGCCTCGCGGTCAACGACGTCTACAGCACGCCAGCCCGCGGCGTGGCCGAGGTGGCGCGGCGTGGCGATGTCGGCGTTGACGACCGTGTGACCGGCGGCGGCGAGGTGCTCGACGAGGTTCGTGCCGATGAACCCCGATCCGCCGGTGACGAGCACGGTCCGCGGCGACACATGCGTCGACACGTCAGGCGGCACCGGAAGATCCTACGAACGACTCGCGGTACACCTCACGCGTCACCCGCGCCGTTCGCTCCCATGAGAACCTGGCGGCGTTGGTGCGCCCGCGCCGCACGAGATCGGCGCGCACGTCGGCCTTGCCGAGTGTTGTCGCCAGCGCACTTGCGATCTCCGCAGCCGAACGGGGGTCGAAGAGCAGCGCGCCGGCGCCGGCGACCTCGGGGATCGACGCCGCGTTCGAGGCGACGACGGGCACACCGAGGAGCTGCGCCTCGAGCACGGGGAGGCCGAATCCCTCGTAGCGCGACGGGAAGGCGAACACGACGGCCTTGCCGATCAACGCCGCGATGTCGGCGTCGGGGACGTAACCGGTGACGACCACGCGATCGCCGAGGCCGAGTCGGTCGATGGTCGCCGCGATCTCGCCGTCGGCGGGCACCCGTCCGACGAGGACGAGGGCGCAGGAGCGCCCGTCCTCGAGGTGGGCGCCTCCCGGAACGGCGGCGAACGCTTCGAGCAGCGCAGGGATGTTCTTGCTCGCGCTGGCGCTGCTGAACGCGACGACGTACGGAGTGACGACGCCGTGTCGGCGCAGCACCTCGTCGTCGTCCGTCGCCGAACCCCGGTCTGCGAGCAGGTCTCGGCGTGCCGCCTCGTGGATCACCGTCACGCGAGACGGTGCGAGCCCGATGTCGTCGACGATCGTCGCCTTGGAGGCGGACGACACGGTGATCACCCTCGCGGCGTGTCGGGCACTGCGCCGGACGAAGAAGCGCAGGAGGCGGCGCTTCGACGCCGCCATCGTGTCGGTGAACCCGACGTAGATCAGGTCGTGGATCGTCACGATGTGGGGGCAGTGCGTCGACCGCGGACCGACGTAGCCGAGCGAGTGCAGCACGTCGACCCCGTCGGCACGTGCTCGCCGGGAGAGTCGCAGCTGCTCGTAGGCGTAGCGCTTCCAGCGTCGCGAGGCGTCGACGGGGCACACCGACACGGTGCAGCGGGCGAGACCGGCATCGTCGAAGAGCCCGGCCGACTCGCGGTTGACGTAGAGCGTGTAGCGGTCGTCGCCGTCGAGCGCGTCGAGCTCGGCGACAAGCGATCGGGCGTAGGTCTCGGTGCCACCAACCTCGCCAGGCAGCAGGTACAGCAGATTGAGCCCGACGTGGAGCGGCCGTGCCGCTCGGCCGGCCGTCACGCCGACGCCTCGCGGTACACGGCCGCGGTGGCCTTCGCCGTCGCCGCCCACGTCATCTCACGGGCCCGCACCCGACCGGCATCACCGAGCTCGCGGCTGCGGCGCTGGGCCTCGGCGAGCCCCGCAGCGATCGAGTCGATGTCGGTCGGGGCGACGAGGACGGCGGCGCCACCGGCGACCTCCTCGGTCGATGTCCCGGCGCTCGTGACGACAGGCGTGCCCTGCGCCATCGCCTCGAGCACCGGCAATCCGAAGCCTTCACGCTCGCTGGGGTAGGCGAAGACCGTCGCCGCCTTGTAGAGCCCCGGCAGATCACCGGGAGGGACGAAGCCGAGGAAGCGCACCTGCGCGCCGGCGGCGCCGGGGCGGGCGTCGCCCCACCCCTCGGAACCGGCGACGACCAGTGGCACGTCGCCGAGTTGACCAACGGCAGCGTGCAGGCGACGCAGGTTCTTGCGCGGCTCGATCGTCCCGACGAACAGCACGAAGTGATCGGACAGCGAGTACTGGGCGCGCACCCGCTGGGCGTCGTCGTCGGTCGTCTCGGTGGCGCTCGTGCCGAGCGGCACACACCGCAGACGGGCGGCGTCGATGCCGTTGGCTGCGCAGTCCTCCATCGTTGCCGTGCTCGAACACAGCACGAGCGCTGCGCGCCTGCGGATTACGTCGAGGCTGCGCAGCATCATCCGCGACCCGTGGCGGGTGAAGTGCTCGGGTGCGTGCAGGAAGGCGAGATCGTGCACGGTCACGACGAGCGGCGCGAGGCATGCGGCGGGCACGAGTCCCGTGGCGTGGACCACGTCGACCGGCCCCGTCGCACCCTCCACCTTGGGCCAGCCTGTGCGCAGCCACGTCTCGTACAGCCACGGACGGCCGATCGGCAGCGTCCGCACGGTGATCGGTGGCGTGTACGCCGCCGGCGCCGGTCGTGCGTGGCGACCGGCGACACCGATCAGCTCGGCGGCGTCGGGCGGCATCGCTCGCGCGACCTCGATCGCCGCCGTCGCCATCCCGCCCGGGACGCGATGCCAGCACTGTTCCAGCGTGTACGCCACGCGCGGTCGTCGTGCCTCGTCGTCCACCGTGCAACATGATGCCGGGCCGGACGTAACCTCCACAGCCATGGCCTCGACCGATGGTGTCTCGACCGTGCAGGGCAAGCGCGTCCTCGTCACGGGTGGACGCGGGTTCCTCGGGCGCAAGGTGGTTGCCCGGTTCGCCGACCGCGGGGCCGACGTGAACGCTCCGAGCAGTGCGGAGTACGACCTCACTGTGCCGGGCAGCGCCGAGCAGATGATGTCGGACCTCCGCCCCGAGCTCGTCGTCCACCTCGCCGCACGGGTCGGCGGGATCGGCTACAACCAGGCCGAGCCGGCGCCGCTCTACCTCGCAAACCTGCTGATGGGCACGCACGTGATCGAGGCGGCGCGTGCTGCGGCCACCGTCGACAAGACGGTGCTGCTCGGCACCGTGTGCTCGTATCCGAAATTTACGCCCGTTCCGTTCCGCGAGGAGTCGCTGTGGGACGGGTACCCGGAGGAGACAAACGCTCCGTACGGCGTCGCCAAGAAGGCGCATCTGATCCACGCCCAGGTCAACAACGCGCAGTACGGGCAACGCTTCGCCTACCTCATCCCGACCAACCTGTACGGCCCCGGCGACAAGTTCCACCCCACGGTGTCGCACGTGATCCCGGCGCTGATCCGCAAGTGCGTGCTGGCGAAGGAGGAGGGTGCCGACACGGTCGACGTGTGGGGAACCGGGACGGCGAGCCGCGAGTACCTGTACGTCGACGACGCCGCCAACGCCGTCGTGCGCGCCACGGAGGTCGACGTCTCGAACCCCGTCGAGCCGCTCAACCTCGGCACGAACCGTGAGGTCACGATCCGCGAGACGGTGGAGGCGATCGCCGCGCTCGTCGGGTTCGATGGCGAGCTGAAGTGGGACCCGTCGAAGCCCGACGGCCAACCGCGCCGTCGCGTCGACGCGACCCGAGCCGAGCAAGTGCTCGGCTGGCACGCCGAGATGCCGTTCCGCGACGGCCTGCGGGCGACTGTCGAGTGGTACCGCGACAATCGCGTAGAAGCCGAGCGCCTGCCCTCGTGACATCATCGGGCGATGGATTGGCATCTCGCCCAGCTCAACGTCGCCCGCTTGCTGGCGCCCGTCGACGATCCGGCGATCGCCGACTTCTACGACAACCTCGACAACATGAACTCGCTTGCGGAACGCTCACCCGGCTACGTCTGGCGGCTGCAGACCGACGAGGGTGACGCCACGG
>JALZNU010000149.1 GCA_030857495.1 Actinomycetota bacterium
GACATCGACGGCAACGGCATCGCCGGCCTCGAGGCGAAGTACGACGACTTCCTGACCGGCCAGAGTGGCGAGGTCACCCGCCAGGTCGCACCCGGTGGGCGCTCGATCCCGGGCTCCGAGAACGTGATCGAGCAGGCGCAGCCGGGCAAGGACCTCGTGCTCTCTCTCGACCGGTCGCTGCAGTTCACTGCGGAGGCGGGCCTGCTCGACCGGGTCGAGTCGATCAAGGCGAAGGGCGGCAGCCTCGTCGTGATGGACACCGACTCGGGCGACATCTTGGCGATGACATCGGTGAAGCGCCAGGACGACGGCAGCTACGAGGTGTCGTCTGGCAACTTTGCCGCCGTCGACACGTACGAGCCCGGATCGGTGGCCAAGGCTGTCACCATCGCCTCTGCGCTGGACGCCGGCGTGGTCGAGCCGGCCACCACGTTCGTCGTGCCGTGGCAGAAGCAGTACTTCTCCGACGACCCGCTGTTGCTGAGCGACGCCGGCTACCACCCGACGCAGCCGATGACCGTCGAGGAGATCCTCGTGCAATCCTCGAACATCGGCACGATCACCGTGTCCGAGGAGATGGGTGTCGAGAAGCAGGTCGAGTACATGCGCGACTTCGGGTTCGGCGAGGTGTCGCCACTCGGCTTCCCCGGTGAGTCCGGCGGCATCCTCGAGGACGCAGAGGACCTGCAGGGCACGGAGATGAAGACGATCGCCTACGGCCAGGGTGTGTCGGTGACGGCCGTGCAGCTCGTCGCTGCGATCAACGCGATCGCCAACGACGGCACGTACGTCTCGCCACGTCTCGTCGTCGGCTCGGTCGCTGCCGACGGTGAGTTGCGTGAGTCCCGCAAAGCCGACAGCCACCGAGTCGTGTCGACGACGGCTGCACGCCAGACGGCGCAGATGATGAAGGGCGTCGTCTGTCGCGGCACGGCGACGAGGGCGCAGGTTGCGTCGATGCCGATCGCGGGCAAGACCGGAACCGGTCTCAAGGCGCAGCCCAACGGCACGTACTTCGACGACAAGGGCAACAAGGCGTACTACGCCAGCTTCGTCGGCTTCATGCCAGCTGACGACCCGCAGGTGACGATGCTGATCTCCATCGACGAGCCGCCTGCCGGCAGCGGTGACCGCTTCGGTGGCACCGCAGCGGCACCCATGTTCGCCCAGCTCGCTCCAGCGCTGATCCAAGAGCTCGGACTGACGCCGCCCGCCGGGGGCAACGGCTGCACGGAGGGGCCGTGAGCGAGGCCTGCGAGCGAACCAGGGCGTCTACGCTTCGCTCGATCGCCGCCGTCGTGCCACCCGACTGTGCGCCGCACGTCGTCGGCGACGGCGACGTCGCGGTCAGCGGCATCACGCACGACTCGCGACTCGTGACCGCGGGGGTGCTGTTCGCCTGCATCCGGGGCGAGTACACCGACGGGCACGACCATGCAGCTGAGGCGCTCGCCAGAGGCGCGACGTCGCTCGTCGTCGATCACCGCCTCGACGTTCCCGCGGCCGGCCAGCTCGTCGTCGCCGACGTGCGCCCGTGCCTCGGGTGGATCGCTCGCTCGGTGTACGGCGCGCCCAGCGACTCGCTCGCTGTCATCGGCATCACGGGCACGAACGGCAAGACGACGACAGCACACCTGCTGGCGGCAATTCTCACGGCGGCAGGTCGTCACACGGGCGTCATCGGAACGCTCACCGGCGCGCGCACGACACCGGAAGCGACCGAGCTGCAGGCACGTCTCGCCGAGTTCGTCGAGCGTGGCGACGATGTGGTCGTGATGGAGGTTTCGTCGCACGCGCTCGCACTGCATCGCGTCGAGGGCACGCAGTTCCAGGTCGGCGTGTTCACGAACCTCGGCGAGGACCACCTCGACCTCCACGGCTCGATGGAGTCGTACTTCCGTGCGAAGGCGCGCCTGTTCGAGGAGGGGCGCACGCAGATCGGTGTCGTCAACGTCGACGACCTCTACGGCCGCCTGCTGGCCGACAGCGCCTCGATCGACATCGTGCCGTTCTCGCAACAGGACGCGAGCGACGTGGTGGTCGGCGCCGGTTCGATGCAGCTGACTTGGCGCGGCACCGAGCTGTCGGTGCCGCTCGGCGGTGGGTTCAACGTGATGAACGTGCTCGCCGCCGCCACCGCAGCCGCGACCATTGGCATCGATCGATCGAGCATCGTGGACGGCTTGGAAGGCGTCACCCCGGTCGCCGGGCGGTTCCAGCACGTCGGCGGCGCCGGCAACGGCATCGACGTCGTCGTCGACTACGCCCACACCCCGGAGGCGTTGACCTCGCTGCTCTCGTCAGCACGGGAGCTGACGAGTGGTGACGGCCGGGTCATCGTCGTGTTCGGCTGTGGCGGTGATCGCGACGCCGGGAAGCGTCCGCACATGGGTGCAGCTGCGGCGGCAGGCTCCGACGTGACCATCGTCACGTCGGACAACCCCCGCCATGAGCAGCCGATGGCCATCATCGACGCCATCGTTGCCGGGGTGGATCCCACCGACCGTCTCCACCTCGTGATCGAACCGGACCGTGGCACAGCCATCGCGCGGGCGATCGATGCCGCCCGGCAGGGCGACCTCGTCGTCATCGCCGGGAAGGGTCACGAGACGACGCAGGTCGTAGGCGACGTCGCCACGCCGTTCGCCGACGCCACGGTCGCCGCGGCGGCGCTGGCGAAACGGGCTCCCACGTGATCGCCGTCCTCATCGCCGGTTTCATCGGCCTCGTCGGTGCGGTGATGGGCACCCGGCTGCTGATCACGTTCTTCGGCAAGCGGGGGATCGGCCAGCCGATCCTCGGCAAGGAGGACCTCGGGCCCGAGCACCACATGGCGAAGCAGGGCACGCCCACGATGGGCGGCCTTGCCATCATCGGCGCCGCGCTCGCCGGCTATCTCACAGCCCACGTGCGCGCCGGTCTGGCCTTCTCCGACCAAGGCTTGATCGTGTGGATCGGCATCGTCGGGATGGCCGGAATGGGCCTGCTCGACGACGTCATCAAGGTGCGAAAGGGTCACAACCGAGGCATCTTCTGGCGCCAGAAGAACTACATCACGATGCTCATGTCGTTCGGCCTCGCGTGGTGGCTCGTCGTCGCCACCGGTGTGTCCGAGACGATTTCCTTCACTCGAGCCGACTCGCCCGGTTGGGAGATCCCGACGTTCGTCTGGGTGTTGTTCGCCGGACTCATCATCTGGGCGACGACGAACGCCGTCAACGTGACGGACGGGCTCGACGGCCTCGCCGGCGGCTCGGCGATGATGGCATTCGGCGCCTTCACGATCATCGCCTACCTGCTGTTCCGCAACGCCGAGCTCTACACGAGCGTCGTCAACCCGCTCGACATGGGCGTGATGGCCGCGGCGTTCGCCGGCGCCTGCGGCGGGTTCCTGTGGTACAACGCAGCGCCGGCGCGGATCATCATGGGTGACGTCGGCGCGCTCGGGATCGGTGCCGCGCTCGCCTTCCTCGCGCTGACGCTCAACACGCAGCTGCTACTCGTGCTGCTGTGCGGCATCAATGTGTTCGAGGCCGGGTCCGTCGCCGTGCAGATGGGTGTGTTCAAGGCGTCGGGGCGCAAGAAGCGGCTACTGCGCATGTCGCCGATCCACCACCACTTCGAGCTGCTCGGATGGCCGGAGACGACGGTCATCATCCGCTTCTGGCTGATCGCCGCCGCATGCGTCGCAGCTGCGCTCGGCATCTTCATCGCCGACTTCACCCAGCTCGCGAACACGGTGAACCCGTGACGTCAGCCCTCGTGTACGGCGTCGGGATCGCAGGTCGGTCGACCGTGCGCGCGCTCGCGCAACGCGGTTACGACGTCGTCGCCAGCGACGACCGGCTGACGGCGGCAACGCGCGACGAGGTCACGGCGCTCGGAGCTCGCGTGATCGAACCCGGTGACGTGGCGACGTCACTCCACGGCGTCGACATCGTGGTACCCGCCCCCGGCGTGCCCGAGACCCACCCTGCGGTCGCCGCCGCGCGCGAGGCGGGCCTCGACGTCGCCAGCGAGATCGAGCTCGCCTACCGATTCGAGCAGGAGCGCCCGGACGGGCCGCGACCGATGCTTGCCGTCACAGGAACGGACGGCAAGACCACGACGACGCTCCTGGCATGCGAGATCCTCCGCGCCGGCGGTCGCCGCACCGTCGCCGCCGGCAACACCGAGGTGCCGCTGCTCGATGCGATCGACATGGACGTCGACTGCTTCGTCGTCGAGGCGACGAGCTTCCGACTGGCGTGGGCGTCGACGTTCCGCTCGGAGGCTGCCGTCTGGCTGAACGTCGCAGAGGACCACCTCAACTGGCACCGTTCGATGGCGACCTACGTCGCGGCGAAGTCGAAGATCTTCGACCTGCAGCGATCAGGTGATGTCGCCGTCGGCTTCGCCGACGACGCAATCGTGATGGAGCACCTCGCCCGCGCCCCCGGCATGCGCCGCACGTTCGCCGCCAACGGCGCCGACTACCGCGTCGAGGACGAATGGCTGGTGGGTCCCGGCGGACCCATCGTCGCCGTCGACTCCATGCGCAGGGCGCTGCCGCACGACCTCACGAACGCGCTTGCTGCGTCGGCGATCGCGCTCGAGGCCGGACTGGCGAGCGTCGCCGCCGTGGAGCCCGCCGTGCGCAGCTTCACCGGACCGCCGCACCGCCTGGAGGACCTCGGCGTGCACGCCGGCATCCGCTGGTTCAACGACTCGAAGGCGACCACACCGCACGCCGCGTCCGTCGCGCTCGCTGCGTTCGAGCGCGTCGTGCTGATCGCCGGCGGCCTCAACAAGGGCCTCGACCTGTCGCCAATGGCGGCGCAGGCGCACCACGTCGCCACGGTCGTCGCCATCGGGCGCGACGGCGCCGACATCGAGGCGGTGTTCGCACCACACAGCCGAGTCGTGGCAGCGAGCGACATGCGCGAGGCCGTGACGCGCGCGGCCGAGCTCG
>JALZNU010000150.1 GCA_030857495.1 Actinomycetota bacterium
CGATGACGGCATCGGCGCCCATCTCCAGTGCCTCCGCCCGCTTCGACTCGTCGCGGCTCGTGGCAATCACCCGGGCGCCCATCCGGCGGGCGATCGCGAGCGCAGCACACGAGACACCCGACCCGATCCCGACGACGAGCACGGTGTCGGTCGGGGTGAGCCGTGCGCGCCGCAGCATTCGCAGCGCCGTCAGCGACGCGAGCGGGTACGCGGCGCACTCCTCCCAAGAGCGGGACGCGGGGCGGGCGACGACGTTGCGCGCCGGGGCGATTGCGTACTCGGCATGGCCGCCCCAGCAGTGCTCCCCGTAGATCTTGAACCCGGGCCCCATCGGGCTGTCGTTGCCGAGCGCGATGATGTCGGCGACCGGCGACACGCCGGGGTTGACGACGACCTCGTCGCCGGCGGCGACGTGCGTGACGGCACTGCCGACCTCCTCGACGACACCGGCGACGTCGCAGCCGGGAACGTGCGGCAGCGGTGGCTTCGGCATCGCCTTGGTGACCCAGAGGTCCATCTGGTTGAGGGCGCTCGCCACGATGCGGATCTTGACGTCGTCGGGTCCGACGTCCGGCAGATCGATGTCGCCGAGACGGTAGGTGCCGGGCGAGTCGTCGAGAATCCAGGCGCGCATCGCGCCAGTTCAGCAGACGAGCGAATAGGCGTCGGGCTCGACGACGAACGTCAGCTGTCGGCAACGGCCGTGTCGCACGCCGTCGACCCAGAGATCGGCCTCGCCGTCGAGGGTGACGGCACCCTCGGCTCGCCGCCGCACCTCGATCTGGGGATGCGGCAGGTGCGTGCCGGTCGGGAGGCGGCGGCGCACCGCGAGGCGCGTGCGCAGCGACATGGAGCGCGCCACTGTCACGACGTCGGCGCGACCGTCATTTGGATGGGCCTGGGGGGCGACGTCCCACGTGCCGAGTCGCTCGACGTTCATCACGGCGACGACGGTGCCGCGCCACCACGTCGTGCGCAGGACGGCGTGCGCGACGGCGAGCGCGCCGCCTCCCTCCCAGGTCAGGCGCAGGAGGTCCATCGGCAGACGTCGCGCGGTCGCGCCGCGGCCCGACGGACGGCCGAGTGCGGCATGCACGTCACCACCACTCGTCGCCATCACCGCGCCGGCGTCGCTCGCCACCATCGCTGCCAGCTCGGCGTCACTCGAGGCGACGGCGACGTGCTCGGGTCGGGGGACCTCCTCACCCCACGGTTCGCCGCGCTGGATCGTCACGCCGGAGACTCCGATACCGCGGAGTCGGCGACCACGCCACGCCGCGCGACCTCCGCAGCGCGGCGGGCGACCTTGGCCACGTCGGCATCACCGATGACTGTGGCGACCTGGCGGGCGAGATCGATGACCTGCTTCATCGTGCGGACGAAGTCGCCGCCGCTCAGATCCTCTGTCTCGACGACGTCGGCAAACGACTCGCCGGCGATCCAGCCGTAGGCGAGCGCCACGAACGTCGGGTCCGGTGGTCGGTGCACCATCAGCGTGCGCCGTTGCTCGGATGCCGCCAGCCGATCGCTGATGCCGACGATCGTCCGCCACCGGCGCTCGAAGGCCGTCGACGGGAACCACGGCGGCGGCGGCGGATCGGGGCTGCGGTGCTCGTACACGAACACCGACAGCAGCGCGCCGAGCGATGGGGCGTCGAGTCCCGAGAGCACTCCGGCGCGCAGGCACTCGACGACGAGCAGCTCCGACTCGTGGAAGACGCGGGCGAGCACGCTCCCCCACTCCGTGAGCCGCCAGCGCTCGCCGGCCGACTGCAGTTCCACGTAGCCGAGCTCGGTGAGGAGGTCGAGCACGCTGTCGAACTCGCGAGCGAGCGACGAGTTGCGCGCTGCAAGGCGGCGTTCGGCGGCGACGATGTCGCGCCTGACGCGATCAGCGTCACCCGCGACGCGCAGACGTTGGCGGAGATCCGGGTCGGTCTCGACCGGATCGATGCCGCCGTCGGTTGACCGCCGAGCGCTGCTCCCTGAGCGGCGCGACCGTTGCGGTGGATCGACGTCGACGCGACGGAGCCGGCGGGCGACGTCCTTGCGGTACGCGGGGCGGTCGGGTTGTGTTGCACGCGGCAGGTCGACGCGTCCGAGCACGTCGGGTGCGCTCGTGAAGTGCTCGGCGTCGAGCGTCACGAGCGTTGCCTGCGCAGTGACGGTGGACACCCGCCAGCCCTTCGCCCGTCGCGACCGCGAGATCACCACGCCCGGCCCGGCGTACTTTCCGCGGTTGACCCAGATGACGCTGCCCGGGCGGAGCGCTTCCAGCGAGACGTCGATGTCGTCGGGTTCGCGACGCCGCTCGGCGCGCGATGTGTTTTCGCGGTACGTCCAGATGTCGCCGTAAGAGCTCTCGGCTGCGTCGCGCAGCTCGTTGTGGCGTCGGCGCAGCCGCTCGAGGCGTGCCTCCAGCGTCACGATCTCGCGATCGGCTTGGAACTGAGCGAACGACATCGTGAGCAGATGCCTCGCCTCGTCGGGCTCGTAGTTGCGGATCAGGTTTGCCGCCATGTTGTACGTGGGGCGGAACGCCGAGCGAAGCTGGAACGAGCGGGAGGCGGCGAGCGTCGCCACCTGCTCGAAGCGCACGAAGGGGCTCCACGGCACGACAGCGTGACCGCGGGCATCGATGCCGCGCCGTCCTGCCCGGCCCGTCAGCTGCGTGTACTCCCCCGCCGTCAGCGACTCGTGGTGGTCACCGGTGAACTTGGTCAGCTTCTCGATGACGACGGTGCGCGCCGGCATGTTGATGCCGACGGCGAGCGTCTCGGTGGCGAACACGACCTTGACGAGCCCGTCGGCGAAGCAACGCTCGACGACGTCCTTGAACGGCGGCACCATCCCGGCGTGGTGCGCGGCGATGCCGGCGTCGAGCTGGGCGACGAACGTGTCGATGTCGAGGACGTCGAGATCTTCACCGTCGAGCGACCCGAGACGGGCGTCGACGATGGCGGCGATGCGGCGGCGCGCCGTGTCGTCCGTGAAGCGCAGCCCGGCCAGAAAGGCGGCGTTGGCAGCTTCGGCGCATTGGCGCCGGCTGAAGATGAAGTAGACGGCGGGGAGCATGTCGTGGGCCGCGAGCAGCTCGAGTGTCTCGACGCGTCCCGGCACAGACACCTTGCGGTCGATGGCCCGTGGTCTCGGGGTGCGTGATCGCCGACCGCCGCTCCACCCGCCGGAACCGGCGTCGACGTCGAGCTTGGCGGCCGCCGGATTCGCCTGGCCGTCGCGGAAGATCGGTTCGAGCACGAGCCGGTCTCGGGCGCGGTCGCGGGCGAGGTAGAAGCTCGTCAGCTCCACGGGTCGCTCGGTCTCCACGACGGCGACCGCCGGGCCGCGTACGGCCCCGATCCACTCGGTCAGCTGTGCGACGTTACCGATCGTCGCCGAGAGGCACACCAGCTGCACGGTGGAGGGCGTGTGGATGATGACCTCCTCCCACACGGGTCCGCGATAGGTGTCCTGGAGGAAGTGCACCTCGTCGAGCACGACGAGTCCGAGCTCGGCGAGCGCCGGCGACGCCGCATAGATCATGTTGCGCAGCACCTCGGTAGTCATCACGACGACGGGGGCGTCGCCGTTGACGACGTGATCGCCGGTCAGGAGGCCGACGCGCTCGGGGCCGTGAAACGCCACGAGGTCGCGATACTTCTGGTTTGACAGCGCCTTGATCGGAGCTGTGTAGAAGGCCCTGGCCCCCGCCTGGAGGGCGCGGTCGATCGCATGCTCGGCGATGACCGTCTTGCCAGAACCCGTCGGGGCGGCGACGACGACGTGCGCGCCGTCATCGATGGCCTCGATCGCCTCGCGCTGGAACGGGTCGAGCGAGAACTCGTAGCGCCGGCGGTGCGTGTCGGTCACGCGCTCGCGGCGCGCTGTCGAGAGCGCTGGACGAGCCAGCCGATGAGCACGGCGACGAAGTAGAGCAACGTCATCGGCGCCGCCAGCGCGAGCATCGAGATCGGGTCGCCTGACGGGGTGATCACGGCGGCCAGGATGACGATCACGACGATCGCGAAGCGCCACCCACGCAGCAGCAACTGCGGTGTCATCACACCTACGAGCTGGAGGAACACGAGCAGCACGGGCACCAGGAAGCCGATGCCGAAGGCGACGATCATCAAGAGGACGAGTCGGATGTACTTCGAGACCTGGAACACCTGCCCGACGTCGTCACCGGACCATGAGATGAGGAACTCGAGCGCTTGCTCGAGCGTGAGGTAGGCGATCGCACCGCCGAGGAGGAACAGGGTCACCGAAGTCAGCACGAACGGGATGGCGTAGCGCTTCTCGCGCCCCTCGAGCGCCGGCACGATGAAGCGCCAGATCTGCCACATGACGACGGGCAGGGCGATGACGACACCGCCGTACGTTGCGACGCGCAGACGGGTCGAGAAGCCCTCGACGGGGTCGAGCGTGAACAGGTCGTCGCTGCTGCAGAACGCCGGGTCCTTGCGGGCGCAAAGGCTGCGGTAGGGCTCGACGAGGAAGTCGAGGACCTGGTCGTAGAAGACCATGACGACCACGGCGCCGAGGGCGATGGCGAGCGCCGAGCGGATGATGCGGTAGCGGAGCTCGCCGAGGTGCTCGGTGAGCGACATCGTCGCGTCGGTCGTGCGTGACGATCGATCTCGTGAGAGCGGGTTCTTCATTGGTCGCGAGCGTGCGGCACGGCACCGAAGTCGTCGACGTCATCAGGCTCGGGCTGCACCTCGTCGCGAGCAGATGGCACGACGCCGAAGTCGTCCGACGCGATGCCAAGATCGTCGGACGGTCCGGCGACGGCGGCGGCGGGCTCCGGCGCCGGTACTTCCGCAGGATCCGGTTTCGCCTTCAGCTCGTCGGGGGTCAGGTCGACGCTCATTGCCGACGGCGACTTCTCCTTGGGCTTCGTCAGCGCACCCTTCGCGAACGAACCGAAGTCGGAATTGCCCCTGATC
>JALZNU010000151.1 GCA_030857495.1 Actinomycetota bacterium
TTGACCGTGTCCTCGTCCTCGTCCCAGTCGTCGTCGTGCGCCGGCTCCTCCGGGTCCTCGGGCTCGCCGGACAGGTTGTCGCTGATGCTCACCCGGCCATTCTGTCTGCCCGCGGCCTGATTTGCGGACCACTACGGTGATGGTCGATGAGTGATGTCGCGACTGCCCCTCCTGACCGCAACCTGGCGATGGAGCTCGTACGTGTCACGGAGTCCGCGGCGCTGGCTGCGTCGCCGTGGGTCGGCCGTGGACAGAAGACGAGAGCCGACGATGCCGCTGTGCAGGCGATGCGCTCCGTGCTGTCGACCGTGTCGATGGACGGTGTCGTCGTCATCGGCGAGGGCGAGAAGGACGAGGCGCCGATGCTGTTCAACGGCGAGCAGGTCGGCGACGGGTCGGCCCCGCTCGCCGACGTCGCGGTCGACCCGATCGACGGCACGCGGCTGACGGCGGAGGGCCGCACCAACGCGTTGTCGGTGATCGCCGTCAGCGACCGCGACTCGATGTACGACCCGGGCGCCGCCTTCTACATGGAGAAGATCGCCGTCGGGCCAGACGCCGTCGGGTCGATCGACATCACCGCGTCACCGACGCAGAACCTGCGATGGATCGCCAAGGCGAAGCAGGAGTCGGTCAGCGACCTCACGGTGATGATCCTCGATCGACCGCGACATCGGGAGCTGATCGAAGAGGTGCGCGCCAACGGAGCCCGCATCCGGCTCATCACCGACGGTGACGTGTACGGCGCGATCGCAACGTGCTGGCCCGACTCGGGCGTCGACGTGCTGTTCGGCGTCGGCGGCACGCCGGAGGGTGTCATCGCCGCCGCGGCGCTGAAGTGCATGGGAGGCGAGATCCAGGGACGGCTCTGGGCGCAGGACGACGCCGAGCGAGACCGCATCGTCGGTGCGGGCAACAGTCTCGACGACGTGCTCACGATGGACACGTTGGTGCGCAGCGACAACTGCTTCTTCGCTGCCACCGGCATCACCGACGGGCCGCTGCTGCGGGGCGTGCGCGTCGAGCACGGCGGCATCCACACCCAGAGCCTCGTCGTGCGCTCACGCAGCGGCACGGTGCGCATCGTGTCGGCGCGTCACCGCCTCGACAAGGTGCGCGAGTTCGTCGTCGACGAGTCCATCGGCCTCTTGCCCTCGTAGCGCGTCGGCGCTCGTCGCTACTCGGGCTGGAGTCCGATCTGCGTCTGTCCGGTCTCGGGGTCGAACGGCGTCGGTGGACGCATCGGTGATCCGTCCGCCGCTCACAGGTAAGGAATTTCGATGAATCACCTCTGGAAGTTTCTCGTGACCGTCAACACTGACGGCGTCCATCGGCCGCCGGCTCGCGTTCGATGACGCGCGGAGTGCTCCACCATGTCGAGTTGTGGGTTCCCGACCTCACTCATGCGATCGAGAGCTTCGGATGGCTGCTCACGACGCTCGGCTACACGCCCTACCAGGACTGGCCGGGCGGCCGCAGCTGGCGGCTCGACGAGACATACATCGTCGTCGAACAGTCGCCGGACCTCAGCGCAGACGACCACGACCGGTGCCGGCCCGGGCTCAACCACCTCGCCTTCCACGTCGGGACACCGCACCAGCTGGACGAGCTCGTCGCCAACGCTGCCGATCACGGGTGGACGCTCCTCTTCTCCGACCGCCATCCGTATGCCGGAGGCCCGGACCACCACGCCGGCTACCTCGGGAACGATGACGGTTTCGAGGTCGAACTCGTCGCCACGGATGTCTGAGCCGAAATCGGATGCGAAGTCCCTGCTCAGAGCATGTGTCACACCCCCGTGCTTGGATCGTGATCATGGATGTGAGGGAACTCGATCCGGTGGCGGCGACGGCTCGTTCGGCGTTGGACGTGCTGGCGGCGACGGATGTCGGGTCGTGTGATCGGGAAGCGTTGGATGCGGTGCTCGCCGAGTGGCGGGCGGTGCGGAGCTTCACCGATGTGTTCGAGGTGCGGATCGCGCGTCGTGCCCGTGAGCTCGCCGACCAGGGTCGTTGCGAACGACCGGAAGGGATCTTGCGTGACGGTGGGCGGCGTTCCACCAAGGATGCGAAGGCGGCGGCGGATCGTGAGGCGGTGTGCGACGAGATGCCGATCTTCGAGTCGGCCCTGTCTGACGGTGACGTGTCGACGGGTCACTTGGATGCGGTGGCGTCTGCAACCAAGAGTCTCGACGACGATCAGCGGGCGGCGTTCGGTGACGCCGCCGTGGATCTCGCTGCGAACGCCGCCGACGAGTCGGTGGAAGATTTCGCCCGTCGCTGCCGCGACCTAGCGCGCCGCGTGCAAACCGACGAGGGCGTCGCCGAGTTCGAGGCGCAACGCACGTCGTGTCGGATGCGGCGCCGGGTGGATCGCGACACCGGCATGTACCACTTCCACCTCGAAGTCGACCCCGTCACCGGGTCAACGGTGTCGACGGCGTATCTCGCGCATCTCGCGTCGGTGCGTGCTCGGCACCGTGACGACGACATGACCCACGATCGTGTTGCGGCGATGGCGATGGTGGAGTTGATAACCGGTGCCCGCGCCATCGATCGTCGGGTGCCGGAGATCTCGGTGCTCATCGACCTCGACACCTACCTCCACGGACTCCACGAACACTCCGTGTGTGTGAAACCGAAGAAGGTGTGCCGATCCCGCCGTCGACGGTGCGCCGGTTGTGCTGCGACGCCGACATCGGGCGCGCGGTCTTGAACGCCAAAGGTGAACTGTTGGATCTCGGACGCACGCAGCGCACGGCGAACCGTGCCCAACGGCGAGCACTCAAGGCGATGTACCGCACCTGTGGGCACCCGGATTGTCAGGTGCTGTTCGGCGACTGCCAGATCCATCATTTGATCTGGTGGGAACGATTCGGGCTCACCGACCTCGACAACCTCATCCCACTCTGTTCACGACATCACCACATGGTGCACGAAGGCGGCTGGACCCTCACCCTCGACCCCGACCGCACCATCACCCTGCACCGACCCGACGGCACCCTCTCGTTCCGCGGCTCCACCGTCGACCGCGCCCCCACCGGCGTGTCCGCGGCGACACGCCGACGACGACGAACCGCCGCCTGATGCGGGCTCCCGGAACGTCCACCGAGACGGCAGATCGATCGATCGCCGACGCGGCGCAGTCCCGCGCGCCGCAATCAGCCGCGCTGGACGAGGCCCGAGACGCGCCGCAGGATCGCTCGCGGCGTGACGCTGCTGCCGGCCACGACGGACTTGTTGAACCAGCCCGGCACGGCGAGGGCGCGGCCCTTTGCGACGGCGGAGAGGCCATCGGCAGCGACGTGCTTCGAGTCGGTCCAAACGAACCCGGGGAACTTCTCGGAGTACGAGTCGGTGCTGCTCACCGACTGGAACTCGGTCGGCGTGAGCCCCGGGCAGAGCGCCGTGACCCGCACACCGCTGCCCCGAACCTCCTCGTGGAGGCTCTCGCTGAAGCTCGTCACGAACGCCTTCGTGGCGGCGTACACGGCGAGGCGCGGCGCCGGCTGGAACGACGCGACACTGCTGACGTTGAGCAGATAGCCCTCACCTCGCTCCACCATCACCGTCACGGCGGCGTGGCTCAGGCGTGTCAGCGCGATGCAGTTGAGCGTGATCTCGTCGCGCAGGCGGTCGGGGTCGACATCGACGAACTCGCCACTCGAGCCGAAGCCGGCGTTGTTGACGACGAGATCCACGGGTCCGCCGTCGATGATCCGCGCCGCGACGCGCTCGAGATCGGCGGCGGCGGTCAAGTCGGCGGCGAGCACTTCGACCGACCCCGCCCCGCCCGCCAGCTCGCCCGCCAAATCGTCGAGGCGGTCTCTACGTCGCGCCACCACGACCACATCGACCCCGTCGGCGACGAGGAGCCGCACCATCTGTTCGCCGATCCCGCTCGACGCACCGGTGACGAGGGCTGTTCGAAACGGATATGCCATCAGCGACTCAGCGGCATCGGCAGGCTGCTCAGCCGTCGCTGTCGCCGGGCTCGTCGGCCGTGACGGCAGCGGTCTCCACCAGGATCGACACCTTGTTGCCGCTGACCTCGACGAACCCGCCGGCGATGTCGAAGCTCCGCACTTCACCGCCCTGGATCCAGATGCGGGTCTCGTTTGCTGCGAGCAGCCCGAGGAACGGCGCATGATTCTCGAGGAACGCAACCTCACCCTCGGTCGTGCGCGTCAGCACCTGCGTCGCCTCACCGCTGAACAGCACCTCTTCGGGACCCACGACTTCTACTTGCATGGCCTCGTGATCCTGCGGGCTCGTCGGCCCTTCGGTTTTCCTCGCGCCGCGTGCGCCTCGTCGCTGGCGCTTCCCTCGGCGCGCGACGCCAGGCTGTTCACATCCCGGGGGCCGAACCTGTGCGCCCTCTGTAGCCGACCGTGCTGCACTTCCATCATCAGCTTTCCTGCAGGCTCTTCGCCTTGGCCTGCACCTGCTCGACGCCGCCGGCGTTGAGGAATGCCTGCTCGGGCAAGTCGTCGAGCTCGCCGTCGACGATCGCCTCGAAGCTGTCGACCGTCTCGTCGACACCGACGTACTCGCCCTTCAGACCGGTGAAGACCTCGGCAACGAAGAACGGCTGCGACAGGAACCGCTGCACCTTGCGTGCCCGGTTCACCGTCAGGCGGTCCTCTTCCGAAAGCTCGTCGAGACCGAGGATGGCGATGATGTCCTGCAGCTCCTTGTAGCGCTGCAGTGTCTCCTGCACGCGGCGGGCGACGTTGTAGTGGCGCTCGCCGACCACCTCGGGAGCGAGGATCGTCGACGTCGACGCCAGCGGGTCGACTGCGGGGTAGATGCCGAGTGCCGCGACCTGGCGGGACAGCTCGGTCGTCGCGTCGAGGTGCGTGAACGTCGTGAACGGGGCGGGGTCTGTGTAGTCGTCGGCGGGCACGTACACGGCCTGCAGCGACGTGATCGAACGGCCGCG
>JALZNU010000152.1 GCA_030857495.1 Actinomycetota bacterium
CCCGACCGCCGCTACCGGGTGTTCGACCACGGCGACGACCACGTCGGCATCGACGAGTACGACGTCGCCACCCAGATGATGTGGTCGCATCACTACTCCCGGTGCGACGACGGCGCCTACGCCCGCAACTCGGTGCCGTTCCGCTACGCCTGGCCGTCCGAGCTCGACCTGATGGCGCGGATCGCCGGGATGCGGCTGCGCGAGCGGTGGGCGTGGTGGAACCGGACCCCGTTCACGTCCGACAGCCCGAGTCACGTGTCGGTGTGGGAGACGCCGCCTGGGTGACCGCGACGCGGTGGCCGGTCACGCGTCCGGGCTGACGAGACATCCTCGAGGCTGCCGATCTCCATGACGGAGTAGTTCATGACGATGCGGGTCGTCTCGTCTCACCCGGCTGCCCGCCGCCCGAAGGTGCTGCTGGCCGTTGCGCGGAGCAGAATTGAGCCATGACGGGACGTGGCGAGCCGGATCGGCCGTGGATGATGCGGACGTACTCGGGGCACTCGACGGCCGCGGCGTCGAACGCGCTCTACCGCACGAACCTCGCGAGGGGTCAGACGGGACTGTCGATCGCGTTCGACCTGCCGACCCAGACGGGCTACGACCCGGACTCGCCGATGGCCCGTGGCGAGGTCGGCAAGGTCGGCGTCCCCGTCAGCCACCTCGGCGACATGCGCGCCCTGCTCGACGACATCCCGCCCGGCGAGATGAACACGTCGATGACGATCAACTCCACCGCAGCGTGGCTGCTCGCCCTCTACGTCGCCAACGCCGAGGAGCACGGCGTCGACCCGGCCCAGCTGCGCGGCACGACCCAGAACGACATCGTCAAGGAGTACCTCTCTCGCGGGACGTACATCTTCCCGCCAGAACCGTCGCGCCGCTTGATCGTCGACATGATCGCCTGGTGCTCGCAGCACGCGCCGCTGTGGAACCCGACGAACATCTGCTCGTACCACCTGCAAGAGGCCGGCGCGACGCCCACCCAGGAGATCGCCTACTCGCTCGGGACGGCCATCGGCGTCCTCGACGCCGTGCGCGACTCGGGGCAGGTCGACGACGAGCACTTCTCCCGGGTGTTCGGCTCGATCTCGTTCTTCGTCAACGCCGGCATCCGCTTCGTGGAGGAGATCTGCAAGCTCCGCGTCATGACCGACATGTGGGCCGACCTCGGCCGCGACCGCTACGGCGTCACCGACGACAAGGCCCTCCGGTTCCGCTACGGCGTGCAGGTCAACAGCCTCGGCCTCACCGAGGCGCAGCCGGAGAACAACGTGCAGCGCATCGTGCTCGAGATGCTCGCCGTCACCCTCTCGAAGCGCGCCCGGGCCCGCAGCATCCAACTCCCCGCCTGGAACGAGGCGCTCGGCCTCCCCCACCCGTGGGACCAGCAGTGGTCGCTGCGGATGCAGCAGGTGCTCGCCTACGAAACCGACCTCCTCGAGTACGACGACCTCTTCGACGGCTCGCACGCGATCGAGAAGGCCTGCGACGAGCTGCGCGCCGACGCCCAGGCCGAGCTCGACGACGTCCTCTCGATCGGCGGCGTCTTCGAGGCCGTCGACGCGCTCAAGGGCCGCCTCGTCACCTCGATGGCCGAGCGCACCCGGCGCATCGAGTCGGGCGCGCAGACCGTCGTCGGCGTCAACCGCTTCACGGAGACCGCCGACTCGCCGCTCGGTGGAGAGGGTTCCTTCCTCACCGTCGACCCGCTGCTCGAAGCGCAGACCGTCGCCGCCGTCGAGACGTGGCGAGCCGAGCGCGACCAGTCCGCCGTCGACGCCGCCCTCGCCCGACTACGCGCTGCCGCCGCCAGCACCGAGAACGTGATGCCTGCCTCGATCGAGCTCGCGAAGGCGGGCGGCACCACAGGCGAGTGGGGCGAGGTGATGCGCGAGGCGTTCGGCGAGTACCGCGCCCCCACCGGCGTCGGCGGTGCCACCGGCGCACGCACCGGCCACGGCTCGGTCGGCGGGCTCGCCGACGTTGCCACGTTCGTCCGCTCGATGGGCGGCGGACCACCGCGCCTGCTCGTCGCCAAGCCCGGCCTCGACGGGCACTCCAACGGCGCCGAGCAGATCGCCGTCGCCGCCCGTGACGTCGGCATGGAGGTCGTCTACTCGGGCATCCGGCTGACACTCGACCAGATCGCCGCCTCCGCCCGCGACGAGGACCCCGACGTCATCGGACTCTCGATCCTGTCGGGCTCACACCTCGATCTCGTGCCGGGCCTCTTGGAACTGCTGCGCGCCGCCGGTGTCGACGCCCCCGTCGTCGTCGGTGGGATCATCCCCGAAGCCGACCGCGACAAGCTCATGGCCGGCGGCGTCGCCGCCGTGTTCACACCGAAGGACTTCGAGCTCGCCAAGATCATGCGCCGCATCGCCGAGCTCGCCGACGAGCACCGCCAACGTCAACCCGCATGACCCCGCCCGCCGGTTCCAGTCCCGCATCACGGAGGCGCTGACGACATGGGCGTGATGATCGGCCTCCTGCGGGGCATCAACGTCGGCGGTAAGTCGAAGCTGGCGATGGCCGATCTGCGGCGCATCGCCGAACAGGAGTGCGGCTTCGGCGACGTCGTCACGTACATCCAGAGCGGGAACCTTGTGTTCACGACGACGCTGCGATCGGCCGGCGCCGCAGCCGGGACGCTGCAGGACGCGCTCGCCGAGGCGCCCGGCGTCAGCCCCGCCGTCGTGGTGCGGACCCGTGCCCAGTTCGACGACGTGATCGAGGCGAACCCGTTCATCGCCGATCGGACCGCTCGCAGCCCATCCGTCGATCTGAAGCACCTGCACGTCGCGTTCATGTCGTCGACGGCAACGATCGAGCTCGACGATCTCGACTCGTACCTGCCGGAGGCGGCCGCCGCCCGCGGCAGCGAGATCTACCTCCACCTCCCCGGCGGCGTCGGTCGCAGCAAGCTGGCACTCGCCCTGACGAAGGGTACGAACGCGAGCGCGAAAGACGGGACGATGCGCAACTGGCGCACCGTGTCCAAGCTCGCCGAGATGGCGGCCGCCCTCGACAGCGCCCGCTGAGAGCCGGCTGCGCCGATAGTCAGACGGTGGCGAGGACGTTGCCGTCGATCCAGCGCTCGAGCGTGGGTCCGCTCTCGAAGCTGGCGATCATCGCGTAGCGAGCGGCGTCGCCCGGATGGACGACGACGTGCCACAGGCGCTGCGTGTCGACGACGAACCGCGAGCCCTTGTGCAGAGGCACGCGGGACTCGGTCTCGGGATCGGGCAGCCCGTCGGGACCGTTGTCCATCAACAGCATGTAGCTGTCGGGGTTGTCGGTGAGCTCGAGCCACGTGCGCACGACCCAGCCCTCACCGTCGGGGTTGAAGCGGTTGTTGTCGTCGCGGTGGATCGAGCGGATCGCCTCGTCGCGCGACTGCGGCTCGAGCTTGATCACCCGCACACGTCCGAAGTTGGCGCCGACGTCGTCGACATAGTTTCGCAGCGTGGGAGTTGCCTCGGCATTCGAGGTCCACAGCGCGTCCTTGTCGGTCTTGCCCTTGTCCCAGAAGCCACGGCAGTCGAGCTCGCCGTCGGCGGATGCGAGCGGTGCGAAGTTCGTGTCGCCACCGCTCTTCCAGTCCATGTACTCGAGCGGCTCGAACTCGCTCGTCGGCACCTCGAACGGCAGATCGTCGAGCACCACGTAGCCGAGCTCGGCGAGCTGCGGAATGCGGTAGTGATCAGACTCGAGCGGGATCTGCAGGCTCCAGTGTTCCTTCGTCGGCCAGAACGACTCCATGGCCCGAAAGTGTAGAGAGGTGATCGCCACACGGCTCGCGATGGTGGCGCGTGGCACGGCGGATGCGGCCGTCAGCCCCCGGGAGGCTGCGCGGCGATCAGCCGCCCGGCGGCACCGTGGCCGGTGGCAGCTTGATCATCGTTCCGGCGTCGATGTTGTCGGGATTCTTGATCTTGTTGAACCGGGCGAGCTGGAGGTAGTTGAGACCGAACCGCTCGGCGACGGCCGACAGCGACTCGCCGGGCTGAATCTCGTACGTGCGGGGTCGTGTCGTCGGCGGGATCGTGGTCGTCGTCGTCGTCGTGGTGGTGTTGATCGGCGGCAGCGTGTCGCGGCTCACCGGTTCGTCCGCGGCGCCGCACGCGCCGGCGAACGCGGCGAGACCGATCGCCATTCCCATCACGATCCCGATCCGAAGGGACCCTGCCACAGCGACCGATGTTACGACCGCCGCAGCACTTAGTGGTGGCACCAAGGCGTCGATGCCGGCTTTGGCGTCGAGGAGGCGGCGTCAGCGACGGCGAGCGACGACGTAATCAGCGAGCTGTGCCAGCTCGACCTTGGCGACCTCGTCGAACGGCGCGCCGGCGAGCACGTCGAGCGCCTGGCGAGAACACGACGCGATGCGGCGTTCGATCACGTCGAGCGCACCGCAGTCGACGATGACCTGCTGCATCCTGGCGACCGCGTCGGCGTCGAGGTCGGGCACGCCGACACCGTCGAGCACCGCTCGCTGGGCGCCTGTCGCGGCAGCGACCGCCTCGGCGAGCAACGGCGTCGGCTTGCCCTCACGCAGGTCGTCGCCGACGGGCTTGCCGGTGACGGACGGATCGCCGAACACGCCGATGACGTCGTCACGCAGCTGGAACGCATCGCCGAGCGGCAGACCGAACTCGCTCAACGGCGCCGACAGCTCGTCGAAGCGCTGCGGAGCCGCAGCCGCGGCGCCGACGTGCAGCGGGCGCTCGATGCTGTACTTGCCCGACTTGTAACGGCAGATGCGGGCCGCCTTGTCGGCGCGGCGGTCTCGTTGCGCGCTGCCGAGCATGTCGAGCACCTGTCCGACGTTGAGCTCGACACGCAGACGGTTCCACAGCTGCCACACCGTCGCGTTGGCGC
>JALZNU010000153.1 GCA_030857495.1 Actinomycetota bacterium
CCGGGGCGCACGGAGCGCCGCACTCGGCGAGGCGGGCACTCGTCGTCAACGCCGCCGAGCTGCTGCGCGAGCCGGGGCTGACGAAGCGCATCACGACGTCGCTCGCGCTCGCCGAGCTCGAGATCCCAGCTGATGGTGGGTCGGCCAACGGCGTGAACGAAGAAGTGGGACGGGGCCTCCACGGCCCGGTGGGCATCGATGTCGAGTTGACGTCGACACTCGACGGCATCGTGGCCGAGGCGACGCTGTCCGCCCGCCTCGACACGGAGTGCTCGGGCTGCCTCGTCCCGCTCGACGTGCCGCTGTGTATCACCACCGTCGACACATTCGCCGAAGATGACGCAGGCGGCGAGCACTTCCCGATCGAGCACCGCCAGCTCGACCTCGCACCGATGGTGCGCGACGCGCTCCTGCTAGCCATCCCCGACGCGCCACGCTGCCGTGCCGACTGCGCCGGCCTCTGTCCGGTCTGCGGCCTCGATCGCAACAAGTCGAGCTGCGACTGCGTGGTTGCGGTCGTCGACGATCGCTGGGCGGCGCTCGACGAGCTGCGCGGTGGCGACACGGCCTCGTCGCCGGAGCCGACGTAGCCGATCCGACGCGCTCACCGCTAGCCTGCAACGGCCCTCAGAGCACGCGCCAGCGACGCAGCGCTGCACCTCGCACGAGAGAGATCGAACCGTGGCAGTCCCGAAGAAGAAGACATCGAAGGCGAAGACCCGTAGCCGCCGAGCCAGCAACTGGAAGCTCGAAGCTCCGCCACGCAGCCTCTGCCCGCGCTGCGGCAACGCCAAGCTGCCCCACACGGTCTGCCCGTCGTGCGGGTGGTACAAGGACCGCGTCGTCATCGACGTGGCCTGAGCGCGGAGGCGTCCCGCACTGGACACCGAGGCGCGGCCCGACAGGCCCGGCGGTCCCGTGCTGCCCGTCGCCGTCGACGCGATGGGCGGCGACAAGTCACCCGCTGAGATCGTCGAAGGCGCTCGGCGCGCCGTCGCTGCGGGCATCGCCGTCACGCTCGTCGGACCTCGCGATCTCGGCGACCGCGTCGACATCGGCGACCTGGAAGTGATCCCGGCGTCCGAGGTCGTGGACATGACCGAGGACGCAGGTCAGAGCGTGCGCCGCAAGAAGGACTCGACGCTCGTGCGCGCCGCCGAGGCCGTGCGCGACCGCAGGGCGTCGGCGATGATCTCGGCCGGCAACACGGGCGCCACGATGGCGGCTGCGCTGTTCCGGATGGGCCGGATCTCGGGTGTGAAGCGGCCGGCGATCGCCACCCCGATACCCGTGCCCGGCTCGGAGCCCACCGTGCTCCTCGACGCCGGCGCCAACGCAGAGGTGCAGCCGGACTGGCTCGTGCAGTTCGCCCAGATGGGCTCGGTGTACTCCCGGCTCCGCTTCGGCATCGCCGAACCACGGGTCGGTCTGCTCTCGATCGGCGAGGAACCCGGCAAGGGCGACTCGTTGCGCAAGGAGACGTACGCGCTGCTCGGGGCGGCGCCACACCTCCACTTCGTCGGCAACGTCGAGGGCCGCGACATCATGACGAGCGACGTCGACGTCGTCGTCACCGACGGGTTCACCGGCAACGTCGTGCTGAAGGCGCTCGAGGGTGGCGTCAGGACGGTGGTCGAGGCGCTGCTGGCAGCGTTCGCCACCGACGAGTCCACGAAGGCGCACGCCGA
The DNA here is from genome assembly GCA_030857495.1 of Actinomycetota bacterium. Taxonomy (GTDB): domain Bacteria; phylum Actinomycetota; class Acidimicrobiia; order Acidimicrobiales; family Ilumatobacteraceae; genus JACDHN01. The sequence goes on from JALZNU010000153.1 coordinate 1,689, forward strand.
TGCGCTGATGCCGGCGCTGATGCCGCTCTACGCGAGCCTCGATCCGGACACCTACGGCGGCGCGATCCTGCTCGGCGTCGACGGGTTGTGCATCATCTCGCACGGCTCGTCAGGGGCGACGGCGATGCAGAACGCCATCACGATGGCCGCCGAGATGAGCGCGGCCAACATGGTGGACGAGCTGCGGGTGGCCATTTCCGGCTGGTGACACGGGGGCTAGGCTCTGCGTCGTGCCAGCCGAGACCCACGTCGAACAGAGCCCCTTCAGCCGCGAGGAGATCTTCGAGATCATCCGCGACCGCCTCGCCGACATCTTGGAGATCGAACCGTCGGGCATCAGCGAGGGGCAGTCGTTCGTCGACGACCTCGAGGCCGATTCACTCGCGCTCATCGAGCTCGTCGAGGGACTCGAAGAGGAGATGGGCGAGCGCACTGTCGGGTTCCGCATCGAGGACGAGGACCTCGAGGACCTGAAGACGGTCCGCGACGCGGTCGACTACGTCTTCGCCCGCACCCGGAGCTGAAGCTCGTCGCAGCGAGGGCGCAGTTGCACGACCTGACCACCCACATCGGGTACGCGTTCACCGACGCGTCGCTGCTCGACCAGGCGATGTCGCACCGCTCGTGGTGCGCCGAGCACGACAACGCCGCCAGCAACGAGCGACTCGAGTTCCTCGGCGACGCCGTCGTCGGCTGGGCGGTCGCCGAGCTCGTGTACCGCCGCTACCCGGACCTCCCGGAGGGCCAGCTGACGAACCTGCGCAAAGCAGTCGTGAACGCCATTGCGCTCGCCGAGGCGGCGCGCTCGATCGACCTCGGGCGCCACCTGAAGCTCGGCCGTGGCGAGCAGTCGACGGCTGGTCAGGACAAGCCGTCGATCCTCTCCGACGCGTTCGAGGCGCTCGTCGGGGCCGTGTTCCTCGACGGCGGCACCGAGGCTGCGTCCGGTCTCGTGGCGCGACTACTCGGTCCGCGCCTCGACGTCGCGCACGAGCAGCTGGCGGTGCTCGACGAGAAATCGCGACTGCAAGAGCTCGTCGCGGCACGCGGAGAGGGTGCGCCCTTGTACACCGTGCGATCGAACGGTCCCGACCACGCCCAGCGCTTCTTCGCCACGGCTGTTGTCGAGGGCGTCGTGCTGGGCACGGGGGAGGGGTCGTCGAAGAAGGCGGCCGAGCGGGCTGCCGCCGCCGAGGCGTGCGAGCGCATCGCGGTCGTGGAGTCGACGGTCTCGGGCTGACGGAGGCGGCGGTGCCAGAGCTTCCCGAGGTCGAGACTGTGCGGCGCGGGCTGGCGGACACCATCGTCGGCCGCCGAATCGTCGATGTCGTGGTGACGGGTGCTCGCACCGTGCGGCGCACCTCGCCCGAGGCCGTCTTCGACGGGCTGATGGGCACGACGCCGATCGCGGTGCGTCGCAGGGGTAAGTACCTGCTCGTGATGCTCGACTCCGGCGAGGCGGTGATGGTCCACCTCCGGATGAGCGGCCAGCTGCTGTGGCTGGAGGGGGACGCCGCCCGTCCGAGCCACACGCACGTCGCCGTGACGTTCGACGGGGCGACGCGCCAGACACTGGCGTTCGTCGATCCACGGACGTTCGGTGAAGTCGTCGTGTTCGACCCCGAGCGCGCCGACGTCGTGCTACCCGAGCTCGCCCGGCTCGGTGTCGATCCTGTGGCGGACCCGTTCGACCGGGCGACGTTGGCGGCGATCGTGCGTGGCCGATCGCGTCTGGTGAAGCCCTTGCTCCTCGATCAGCACGTGATCGCCGGCATCGGCAACATCTACGCCGATGAGATCCTGCATGCCGCGAAGGTGCACCCAGAGGCGTTGTCGTCGCGGCTCAGCGGCGCCGCCGTGACACGGTTGCACTCCTCCATCGTGCGCATCCTCGATGACGCCGTTGCGGCGAGGGGATCGACGCTCGTCGACGCTCGCTACGTCGACCTCATGGGCGAGTCGGGCAGCTACCAGACACGTCACCGCGTCTACGGCCGTGCCGGGCTGCGGTGCCTGACGTGCGGCCACGGGATCTTGCGCCACCTGCGCTGGAGCGGGCGCTCGACCGTGTTCTGTCCCGTCTGCCAGCGACTGCCGGGCGGCGGCCGCGATCAGCGGGCGATCCGCATCACGCCGTAGGTGTCGCCCGTCTGCGGGTCTTCATAGCGGATGATGTCGCTGCCGGTGATGATGAACGTGTTGGTCGTGAACTCGTCGTTGACGATCGGGATCACCGACAGCAACGCCGACGACTTGCCGACCGGCTTGCCGTTCGCGTCCCAGTAGTTCTCCACGATGATGTAGCCGTTGCCGGCGCCTTCCTCATCCTTGACGAGCCTCGCCCACTCGTAGACGGCGCCGGTTTGCAGGAGGTCCGAGGTCGTCGCACTCGTGCAGCGAGTGCCGTTGAGGTCGTGGAACTCGATGGTCATCGGGAAGCGGCCGGTGTCGGCCCGTCCCGACAGCGACTGCGACCAACGCAGGGAAACCTTGTGCGGACCGTTGGCCGTCGTCGGCGTCGACGTGACGTAGAACGGGATGACGGCGGAGCCCTGCGGGGCGCAGCTGACCTTGCCACCCTGCAGCACGGGCGCGCGGCCTGGCTTCGTCGGCGGTCCGAACAGGATCTCGGTGCGAACCTGGTCGATCGATTGGTTCGAACCGTTGATCTCCGCCTTCACGACCACGGGATAGCCGGGATCGACGCGAGCCGGCACCGTCCGCGGCGTCGTGACAGGAGGTCGGGTGGGGCGGGTCGTCGTCGGCGACTTGGTTTCGCGGGTGGTGGGCGGGGGTGGCGTCGTCGTAGGTCGACTCGTTGTTCGTGGCGCCGTAGTCGCCGACCCAGAGGTGCTGGGCGTGGAGACAACAACCGGGTCGCTGTCGATCGTGACGGGCTCGTCGGTCGTGACGGGATCGTCGGTCGTGACGGGATCGTCGTCGCCACGGTCGCTGCCGCTGCTGGTCCCGCTGCCGTCATCTTCATCGAGATCGAGGTCGTCTGGTGAGCTGACCAGCGCGCCGTCGCGTCGGGCCTCGTCGAGGTCGGTCTGGTATCCGGCGAGGCCACCGAGGGCCGGCAACAGGAGTGCGGCGGCGATACCGGTGCTGAGGATCGGGGCGAACGACGCCGCACGCCCCGCCGTCGCAGCCAGCACGAGCGGCACGAGGCAGGCGACGAGCAGGAG
>JALZNU010000154.1 GCA_030857495.1 Actinomycetota bacterium
TGCCACGCACGCCTGGATCGTGCACGGTGGCGGTCTCGACGAACTGAGCACGACCGGACCGTCACGCGTGCTGGCCATCGAACCCGACGGCGTCCGGTCGTTCCAGGTGGATCCTGTGTCTCTCGGCCTCGCGCCTGCAACGCTCGACGAACTGGCCGGTGGCGACCCGGTGCACAACGCCGGCGTCGTGCGGTCGGTGATGGCCGGCGACCGTGGCGCGCCGCGCGACATCGCCGTGCTCAACGCCGCTGCGGCGCTCGTGGTGGCCGGTCACGTGGAGTCCCTCGACGACGGCATCACGGCGGCCTCTGCGGCGCTCGACGACGGACGTGCGGGCGCGCTGCTCGATCGGTTCTGCGAACGCTCCCAGGCGTTCGCCTCCGAGGCCGCGCAGGCCGTCGACGCCGCCGACCCCGGCATCACGACGTAGGTCGGCGTCAAGAGCACGTCGGCGGCGCTCGCGGCGATCGTGTCGAGGGTCGGGGCGACGGGCACGGGAAACGCCCAGGGTCCGCTACTCGTGGCGACGAGACGATCGGCGTGGCGGTCGAAGTAGCCGGCGAGGCAGAGCGCTTCGTCGACGAGGCCCCGCGGTAGCGGGTCGTGTTCGTCGCACGACTCGGGCGGCGCAGCCACCGGTGGCGCCTGCGCCGGCGCCCGCAGCCGGGGCCCGTCGAGCTGCCACGACGTCGTCCCGTCCGTCACGGTGACCGTGCCCGCTGCACGCAGCGCGTCGGTGAGCGCCTGGCGACGGACCGCCGTGGTCAGTGCCCTCGCCCGGTCACGCACCGCAGCGGCCTCCTCGTAGCGCTGGCCGGACGCGAGGCGCAGCATCCTGGTGTGGAGGGCGGCGAGCACCGCCGCCACGTCACCGCGCATCGTCACCGCGGCGAGGTCGACGGCGCGGGCGTACTCGGCCGGGTCGGCCTGACCGGCGCACGGGCACACCGTCACGCCGAGCTGCGCTGCGACGCACGGCGCCGCGTCGAGCGTCGGCTGGTGGTGCTTGCCGAGGCGCTTCGAACAGCGCCGCACCGACACGACGGACTCGATGGCCTCCACGACGAGTGACGCCATCGATCGTGACGGCAGCGGTCCGAGGTGCACTCCGACACGGCCGGGGTCGCGGACGATGGAGAGCCGCGGCCAGGCGCTGTCGGTGTCGAGGCGGACATAGCAGTAGCGGTCGACACCCGTGCCGCGGCGGTTGTAGCGGGGCGCCAGCGCCGAGATCATGCGGGTCTCGACGACCTCGGCGGTGAGCGCGTCGGGCAACGCGGCGTGGTGGATCGACGCCGACTCGCGCAGCATTGCCCCCATCCGGCGCCGGTCTTCGGCCCCGAAGTAGCTGCGAACGCGCTGGCGCAGGTTTGTCGCCTTTCCGACGTACAGCACGTCGCCGCGCGGCCCGCAGAACCAGTACACACCGGGTGTCCTCGGCAGCTCGGTGGTGAGCTTGAGCTTGGCGGCCTGGGGATGGCCTCCGAGCCTGGCCACGCTCGTGAGGTCGTCGAGTCCCTTGACCCCCCAGCCGGCGGCGCGCTCGATGAGGAGGTGGAGCAGGTCGACCGTGGCGAGCGCGTCGTCGAGTGCCCGATGCGTGGGTTGGTGGGGGAGGCGGAACTGACGGGCGAGTGTGCCGAGCGCGCAGTTGCGCACCTCGTCGCGCACGAGTCGTCGGGCGAGTGCCACCGTGTCGACCGACGTGTTGGCGAGCGTCGGACGATCACTGCGGAGCAGCGCGGCGTTGAGGAATCCGAGGTCGAACCGCACGTTGTGCCCGACGATGACCGATTGCGGGCCGATGAACTCGAGCAGTGACGGCAGCACGGTCTCGATGCGCGGCGCCTGGGCGACGAGCACGTCGGTGAGCCCGGTGAGCACGCTGATCATCGGTGGGATCGCCTTGCCGGGGTTGACCAGCGTCTGGAACGTGCCGAGATGCTCGCCACCTCGCACCTTGACGGCGCCGACCTCGGTGATGAAATCATTTCCCCGGTCGCCGCCCGTGGTCTCGAGATCGATGACACAGAACGTGACGTCGACGAGCGGCGTCCCGAGCTCTTCGAAGGAGCGTTGCTGTGGCGGTCGAACGGACATCTGTTCGATTCGATCACGAACGTGAGTTCGGATCAACCGCAACGGCGGCGAGGCACGTAAGGAGGCGAGCCGGTAGGCGAGCCGACCGATCATTACGGGGCGAGCCGGTAGGCGAGCCGACCGATCATTACGGGGCGAGCCGGTAGGCGAGCCGACCAATCATTACGGGGCGAGCAGGTAGGCGAGCCGACCGATCATTACGGCGCATTTGTATCCTGCACGCGTGGCGATGTTGGACGAGCCCGACGACGCCGCCGACCGCGACACCGTCGACAACCTCGACGAGGCCGATACGGCCGACGACGTCACGATCGCGCATGGGCGGCTTCGCCCGGCGCTGGAGTTCGCGTTCGAGGTCGCGGTCGAGGCCAACCGTCGGGGTCTGCCAGTGCCACGGGACCTCGAACCGGTGGTTGTGAGCGGGCGTCTCGACGCCGCACTGCTGGGACGGGTGCGCCGGGCCATCGCAGCGGCGCCGGAGTTCCGGGCGCAGGTCGGCGTCGTGGCGCCGGACGCCGGTGTCGACGAGCTGGGTGTGACCTGGTTGAGGCGCCCACAGGGATGGGCGGCACAGGTCGTGCTGCTCGATCGACTTGCCGACGAGCGTGAACGGCGTGAGCAGGCGGAGTCGGCGGCGCGCAAGGAGCAACGACGCCGCGAGGCGGCGGAGTCGAAGCAGGTCCGCCTCGCAGCCGACGTCGACGCCGACACAGGACGCCGCAACCGGCTGCGAGTGGACCTCGAAGAGGCCCGGACGTCGCTGCGGGACGCGACGGCGGTCGCCGACGAGCTACGTCGCGAACTGACGGCGACACGCACGGAGTTGCGTCACGCCACCGATCGGCAGGCAGCCGCCGAGCGCCGCCGAGCCGAGCTGGAGGCAGCACTCGCCCGGCACGCCGACCACACGCCGCGACCCGTCGCAGCGCCAGAACCACCGATCGACGTCGACCACGTGCGCGCCCTGACGCGACGACTCGCCACGCTCGCCGACGACCTCCTGTCGGCAACCGATGCCGCTCCTTCGGCGGCGCCGCGCCGCAGGACGCCTCTCGCGCTTCCCGGCGCCGTCACCGGTGACGCTCGCGCCGCAACGGAGCACCTCCTGCGCAGCGACGCCGAGATCCTCGTCGACGGCTACAACGTCGCCAAGCTCGGCTGGCCGCCGCTCGCCCTCGACGAACAGCGCGAGCAGCTCGTCGGGCTCGTCGACGACGTGATCCGCCGCTTCGGCAGCGCCGTCACCGTCGTGTTCGACGGTGCCGACGTCGTCGGTGCCGCCGCCTCCGGACGTCGTCTCGCCCGTGTGACCTATTCGCCACGAGGGATCACGGCCGACGACGTGCTCGTCGATCTCGTCGACCGCCTACCGCCGTCGCGGCCGGTCGTCGTCGTGACCGACGACGCCGAGCTGCGCCGCCGTGTGCGCCGGCACGGCGCGAACCTCGTCGCCAGCGCCACGCTGCTCGACGTGGGACGGCGATGACCGCCACGCTGACTGCCCTCTCCGAGATCGCTCGCGCCAACGGGATCGACCGCGTCGGCGTCACCGACGCATCGGTGCTCGAGCGCACACGTGGCGACCTCGAGGGGCGTCGCGACGCCGGCCTCCACGGCGGCATGGCGTTCACGTACCGCAACCCGCAGCGCTCCACCGACCCGCAGCGAGCCGTGCCCGGCGCCCGATCGATCGTGGTCGGTGCGCGATCGTACGCAGCGGACCGCGCCCCGCGACGCCCGGAGGGCTTCGTTGCCAGCGTCGCCCGCTACTCATGGGCCGACCACTACGCCGAGCTGCGCCTCGGCCTCGAGGCCGTCGCTAACAGCCTGCGCAGCGACGGCGAGCGGGCGCTCGTGTTCGCCGACGACAACGCCATCGTGGACAGGGAGGTCGCGGCTCGTGCCGGTCTCGGCTGGTACGGCAAGAACGCCAATCTGCTGCTGCACGGCGCCGGCAGCTTCTTCGTGCTCGGATGTGTCATCACGACGGCCCGCGTCGATGCGCCGGCGGCCGCCGAGGCACCGTTCGCAGCCGGCTGCGGCTCGTGCCGGCGCTGCATCGACGCCTGCCCGACGGGCGCGATCGTCGCCGACGGCGTCGTCGACGCCAACCGCTGTCTCGCCTGGTTGCTGCAGCGCGGCGGCGATCTCCCTGTCGAGTACCGCGTCGCGGTCGGTGACCGCATCTACGGCTGCGACGACTGCCAGACGGCATGCCCGCCGACGGTGCGCCTCGGTCGCCGCCACGAGCGTGCCGTGCCCGACGCAGCGGCATGGGTCGACGCGCTGGAGCTGCTCGCATCGACCGACGCAGAGCTGCTCGAGCGACACGGTCGCTGGTACATCGCCGATCGCGATCCGCGATGGTTGCGCCGCAATGCGCTCGTGGTGCTCGGCAACACCGCCTCGCGCGACGACCAGGCGGTGCTCGCCACACTGCGCCACTACGCGGCGAGCACCGACACCGTGCTCGCCGACTGCGCACGATGGTCCCTGGATCAGCTCGGGTGAACGCGACCTCGTCCACCCACCTGCTCGTCACGAACGACTTCCCGCCGAAGATCGGCGGCATCCAATCGCTGCTGTGGGAGTGGTGGCGGCGGCTGCCGCCCGAGTCGTTCGTCGTGCTCACCAGCCCACACCCCGAGGCGGCCGCGTTCGACGCCGAGCAGCCGTTCCGCGTCGTGCGCACGCCCGAACCCGTGCTGCTGCCGCACCCGATCATGGTGCGGCGCGTCAACGAGCTGGCCCGCGA
>JALZNU010000155.1 GCA_030857495.1 Actinomycetota bacterium
TCGCGACACAGGGTGTGCGCCCGGTTTCGCAGGATCGAGCGAATCACCGAACTTGACAATGTCGCTCGGGGTCGCGATCCACGTGCCCGCCGCACCGAGCGTCTCCATGAACGTACGCCCGGGTGCGACGTCGTGGAGGACGTCGTTGGCTCCCACGTCGTGCGTACCGGCGGTGCGCATATCGGTGACGCCGATGGGACGAAGCACCTCGCGCTGCACGACCCGCTGGAACGGCGTGTCCTGTGCCGCCTCGACGACGAGTCCGAGAAGGCAGAAGTTCATGTTGCTGTAGAGGTAGTCCTCGCCGGGCCCGGCGTCGAGCGGCTCGGCGAACGCGATCGACGCCGCGTGCGGGCACGACATCGACCCTGCGTAGAACAACTCGTTCTCGAACTCGCCGAATCCCGATGTGTGCGCGAGCAGATGGCGCACCGTGACCCGCGCCGCACGCGGGTCCGTGAGGGGGACACCGAGGTGCTGGGCCACCATCTCGAGCACCGGCTTGTCGAGCGAGAGCTCACCCTCGTCGACCAGGCGCAGCACGGTTGCCGACAGGATCGGCTTCGAGATGCTGGCGACGCGGAACCGATCCGACGGCGCGAGCGCTTCGCCCGGAACCCGCTGGCCGTACGCGCCGCGATGGACGATCCGGCCGTCGAGGGCGACGGCGACGGAGGCAGCGCGCGACCCGCCGTTGACGATCTGGTCGGTGAGCGAGATGTCGAACACGCCCCAGTCGATCTCTTGCAGCGGCGGTGTCGTCGTCGTGGTGGTCGCCGGCTTCGGCCTCGTGGTCGTCGTCGACGGCCCGGACGGTGGTGCAGTCGAGGCGGCCGGCACCGTGGTGCTCGACGCGCCCGGCTCGGGGAGCGCGGCGGTCGCACCGGTGGTCGCCACGACGGGAGCGGCGACCGACGGCGCGGACGCGTTCTCGCTGCTGTCGCGCGCCGACGCACACGCCGAGACGGCGAGCGCAGCGACGGCGAGGGGTGTGAGCACGCCCCATGGGCGTCCGCCGCGGCGTCTCATGGTGCCGAGCGCCGGGACGGCAGCGATCTCGTCCGCATCGCCGAGGTACTCGGAATGGTCTGGCGCGTGGTCAGCACGTCGGCGAAGTGGTCGCCGTCGGCCTCCACCCTGGCGAGCACGGCATCGGCCTCGAAGCGCAGCTCGAGGTCGCCCACAGCGCCTGCCTCGACCTCGTCCCACGTCACCGGCGTCGACGCTGTCGGCTCGTCGCGAGCGCGAAGCGAGTACGGCGCGATCGTCGTCTTGTGGAAGGCGTTCTGCGAGTAGTCGATGAAGATCTTGCCCGGTCGCTGCGCCTTCGCCATCACGGTCGTCGTGCGTCCGGGCAGCTGACGCTCGACCACCTTCGCCACGGCCAACGCGAAGTCGGAGGCGTCCTCGTGGGTCGGTGTGTGCTTCGCCCGCGCCAGGGTGTTGAGCGGCACGTACAGCTGCATCCCCTTCGAGCCCGACGTCTTCACGTAGCCCTCCAGCTTCGCGACAGCGAGCACCTCACGGACCGCCAGCGCCACCTCGCAGCACTCGCGGATGCCGGCGGGTGCACCCGGGTCGAAGTCGAACACGATCGCCCGTGGCGCCGCAAGGTCGTCCGCCAGCGCCATCGGCGCGTGCAGTTCGAGTGCAGCGAGGTTGGCCGTCCACACGAGCGCTGCGGGCTCCTCGAGCCGGCAGTAGTACACGCCGCCCAGCCGGTCTCCGGGACCCTCGGCGACATCGACCCAGTCTGGGCGATGCGGCGGGCAACGCTTCTCGAAGAAACCCCCCTTGCCGGACCCGTCGGGGAATCGCTTCAGCGTGATGCACCGCCCTGCGAGGTGCGGGATCATCACGGGTGCGACGCGGGCGTAGTACTCGATGATCTCGGACTTCGTGAAGCCCGTCGGGTACAGCGCCTTGTCGAGGTTCGTGAGCCTGAGCGTGCGTTCGCCGATCGCGATCTCGACGGACTCACCCACGGGCGGACTGGGTCACGCGCTCTTGCGCGACTTCTTGGCGGCCGAGACGCTGGCTTCGAGCGCCGCCATCAGGTCGACGATCTTCGGCTTCTCCTTCTCCTCCGCCGGTACCTCGAACTCCTCACCCTTAGACTTGCGGTCGATGAGCTCGAGCACCTGCTCGCGGTACTCGTCGTGGTACTTCTCGGGTTCGAACGGTCCGCTCAACGAGTCGACGAGCGACTCCGCCATGGCGACCTCGGCCTTCTTCACCTTGACGTCGTCGATGGTGGTGAGCTCTTCGATGTCGTCGGCCTCGACGACCTCGTCGGCGTAGGCGAGCGTCGACATCATGAGCCGGCCGTCGACGGCACGGATCGCCGCCGTGTACTGCTTGTTGCGCATCACGAACCGCCCGATGGCGACCTTGCCGCTCTCCTCCATCGCCTTCGCGAGCAGGACGTACGGCTTCGGGTTGGCGTCGGGGGCGACGTAGAAGTTGCCGTCGAAGTAGACGGGATCGATCTCGGTGAGATCGACGAACTCTTCGAGCTCGACGGTCTTCGTGGCCGACGGGATGAACGGTTCGAGCTCGTCGGGATCGACCAGCACGTAGCGGTCCTTGGCCACCTCGTACCCCTTGACGATGTGCTCGTCGGGCACCTCCTCGCCGTCGGCATCGGACACCTTGCGGTAGCGGATACGGCTCATCGTGCGCTCGTCGAGCTGGTTGAACGACACGCTCTGGCGTCGCACGGCGTTGAACAGCTTTACGGGGATCGCGACCAGCCCGAAGCTGATGGTGCCGGTCCACACGGGTCGTGGCATCTCACCATCATGCCCGATCCGATGCGGTTGATGCTCGCACGAAGGAACGAACGTTCGTCGGCTCGAGCCTGTGCTCAGCCCGACAGCACGGCCCTGGCAACGAGATCGGTGCCGAACGCCGTGAGCAGGGCCAGGTAGAGCAATCCCGTCGCCGCCATCACGGCGGAGTACTGGCGCTCGCGCAGCGCGGCCCGGGTGATGACGACGAGCACGATGGTGCTGAGCGCACACGCCACCCAGAACCACCCGAGCGTGCCGTTCCAGCCGTCGTCGACGTTGCCGGCGAGCACGGCGAGCATCCCGGTCGGCAGCAGCATCACGATCACCTCGGCGGGCCACACCCAACCGAGCGCGCCGACGAGCTCGTTGAGCAGTTTGCGCGGCAGGCCGGGCTGCACGAGATACCAGTGGCCGAGCATCATCGCATCGGTGATCGCCCCGATGAACGCCGCACCGACGAGCGTGCGTGCCACGGCGACGGCCGTGTCGGCGGCGCCGTCACCGGCAGCGTCGACCGCCGCTGCGACGAGACCGACGACACCGACGGCGACGGGCACGAGGTCGAGCACGGGCGGGAACTCGCGTCCAGCGGAGTCGCGATCGGGCCGGACGCGTTCGATGCCGGTCATCTCCGCCACCCGCGCCGAGCGCCGATCGTGCTCGGCACGTCGATTCCGCACGTCGCCGCGACGCCGCACGATCGAGACGGCGAGGGCGACGACACAGCCGGCGGCGACGAGCCCGGCAGCGCCATCGCGCACGGGCACACCGTCGTAGCGCAGCCCGGCGACGGCGGCCCCGACGGCGAGTACGGCGAACGTCCCCCGCAGCAGCCAGCCGTACCCGAGCCCGGCCTCACGGCGGCGAGTCGTGAACCAGCAGAAGAACATCCCGCCGACCGACCACTGCAGCAGCACCGTGGCGAGGTCGAGGCGGATCACGAGGCGGGAGGGTAGCGGCAGGCCCTCGGCCTAGCCTGAGCCGCTCGTGTCCCGTGCCAAGCATCCGATCGTCGCCTCCCTGCTGACAACAATCTGTCTCGTCACGCTCGGCGCATGCGCGACGGGCGAACGCCCCTCCTTCTCGACATCGCAGAACGCGCCGGGCGAGATGACCGGCGACGCCGCGGTCGACGACGTCCTGGCCCTGCTCGACGAGGCCGGCGCGGCGCCGTTCGAGGGGGACTACTCGATCCTCACGCGCTACGGCAACCGCGAGACCAACGCCTCGGTCACCCAGCTGACCAGCGCCGAACGGGTGGTCAAGGTGGGACGGATCACGTTCCGCTTCGCCGACGGCATCACGTCGACGTGCCGTTCGCTGCCAGCCGACTGCGAGTCGGGGATCCAGGATCGCCGCATCAGCAATACCCAGGTGACACACCGCTTTTATGCAGAGGAGGCGGCGACGAGGCTGCGCGCCGACGCCGGCAACGCCGTCGGTGCGGGCGCTGGCAAGCAACGCCAGGTCGCCGGCCAGCCCGCGACGTGCGTCACGCTGCCCGTCAGCGGGGGCGAGGTCAGCTACTGCGCGCTCGACAGCGGGGTGCTTGCACTCGTCGACGACGCCGACGTGCGCATCGTGCTGACGTCGTATCGCGACGCCGCCGGCGACACCTCCGGCGTGTGACACCCCGCGCGTAGGTTCACGCGCACCGTCTTCCCACCGCACCTCATGCCGTGGAGGACAACCATGCAGTCATCCCGAACCGGGCCTGTCGCCCCGCGCGCCGGCGACCGGCTCCTTGCCGCCGCCGACGCCATCGCCGTCATCCGCTTGGCGTTGCACCGACCGCTGCGTCCCGAGACCGTCGTCGTCATCCGCGACGCCGACGCACGCGCCGGCACGATCGTCGTGGTCTCGGGCACCTTCTCCGGCGACGCCGTCATCACCGTGTGCGAGGTGCTGTCGGCGGCGGTGGGCGGCGACCATCGCGCCGAACCTTCCGGCCTCGTCGTCGCGTCGGTGCGCCCCGATCAGCCGATGACCCCCGACGACCTCGATCGATGGCTCGAAGCCGCCGACGTCACCGAGGAGGCCGGATCCGAGCTGG